>JBIKKL010000217.1:0-7614 GCA_044360365.1 Burkholderiales bacterium
ACTTCGATCTTGCTCGGGTGGACGTTGACGTCCACACCGGCAGGATCGAGTTCGAGGGCGAGCACGTAGGCGGGCTGGCGCTCGTGATGCAAGACATCCTGATATGCCTGGCGCATTGCGTGCGACAGCAGGCGATCCCGAACGAAGCGTCCGTTGACGTAGAAGTACTGGGCATCGCGCGTGGCGCGCGAGTACGTCGGCTGAGCTATGAAGCCGTGCAGGCGCAGCCCTGCGGCAGATTCGTCGCATGCCAGGGTGGCCGCGAAGAAGTCCTCTCCGAGCAGTGCCTGGACGCGCTCGGCATACGGCTGTGCCTTCGCATGCAAACGCACGCGTCCGTTGTGGACCAGCGTGAATGCGACGTCCGGACGAGCCAGCGCGATGCGTCGAAAGGCTTCTTCGCAATGACCGAACTCGGTCGCTTCGGTTTTCAAGAACTTGCGACGAGCGGGTGTATTGAAATAGAGCTCGCCCACTTCGAGGGTCGTGCCTGCGGCCTGGGACGACGGCGAAGGCTCGGAGAGCAACCCGCCCTCGCATTCGATGCGCCATCCGTGTGGTTCGTCCCCGCGGCGTGAGGACAGCGTGACGCGTGCGACCGAGCCGATGCTCGCAAGTGCTTCTCCGCGAAAGCCCAGGCTCGCAACGCGCTCCAGATCCTGCAGGGATGCGATCTTGCTCGTCGCATGGCGGGCGAGCGCGAGCGCGAGTTCGCCGCGTTCGATGCCGATGCCGTCGTCACTGACACGCAGAAGCTGTATTCCGCCCTGAGCGAGTTCGACCCGGATGTCGTGCGCACCCGCATCGAGGCTGTTCTCGAGCAGTTCCTTCAAGGCAGACGCGGGGCGTTCAACGACCTCGCCGGCAGCGATCTGATTAACGAGATTGTCGGGCAGCACTCGAATGGCGGGCATCCCGAAAATTATAGCGGTGATCGCGTGGGCTTGGGATCGCGGGACGCGGAGGCTCCTTCCGCGCATCTCCTGATCGGGCCGTGCAAACGAGTTGTGCCGGGGCTTCCGGCAACATGTGTGTTCGCCCGCGCGTTGCGTTCTCGACCTTGGTGCGACCCGGAGCAGCAGTTACAATCCTTCGCTGACGCGTTGCCGCGGGGGTGCCGTGCTTTTTGATCGACATCAACGCAGGCCCGATTGAGGAGGATTAGGTTCACTTCCCGCGCAGCATGGCGCGGCGAGAACGAAAACATCCAGGGAACCGACGCAACAAGAATCCGCTGACGCTTGTCGTCGGCGACGATAACCCCCCTTGGCGCCTCGCGCCCATTCATGCTCGATATTCAGGTATCCATCAGAGGTAGAGTCATGCCCCAGGTTATAGGTGTACCCAAGGAGACGGCACCTGGCGAGAAGCGTGTCGCCACTGTGCCGGAGGTCGTCGAGCGCCTCATCAAGCTCGGCTTTGCCGTCAAGGTGGAGTCAGGAGCCGGTGACGCGGCGAATTTCAGCGACGAAAGCTATCAGACTGCGGGCGCCGAGATCGTGCAGGCGGCCGGCGAGTTGTGGGCCGGATCCGATATCGTTTTCAAGGTGCGAGGTCCTTCGAGCGAAGAGATCGGTCTCATGCGCGAAGGCGGAACGCTCGTGAGCTTCATTTGGCCGGCACAGAATGCCGAACTTCTGCAGCAACTCGCGGCGAAGCAGGCAACCGTCCTCGCCATGGATAGCGTGCCTCGCATTTCGCGGGCGCAGAAGCTCGATGCGCTCTCTTCCATGGCGAACATCGCGGGCTATCGAGCCGTCATCGAGGCGGCCCACCATTTCGGCCGTTTTTTCACGGGGCAAATCACCGCTGCCGGCAAGATTCCGCCGGCCAAGGTCTTCATCGTCGGTGCCGGCGTCGCGGGCCTCGCGGCGATCGGCACCGCCTCGGGTCTCGGTGCCATAGTTCGGGCCAACGATACCCGCCCCGAGGTCGCCGATCAGGTCAAGTCGATGGGTGGCGAGTTCGTGACCGTCGATTACCAGGAGGAAGGCGCCGGCGTCGGTGGCTATGCCAAAGTAATGAGCGAAGGCTTTCAAAAAGCCCAGTCCGAGACGTATGCCAAGCAGGCCAAGGACGTCGACATCATCATTACGACGGCGTTGATTCCCGGTCGACCGGCCCCGCGGTTGATCAGTGCCGACATGGTCAAGACCATGAGGCCGGGCAGCGTCATCGTCGACATGGCCGCAGAGCAGGGAGGCAATTGCGAACTGACCGTGCCGAACGAGGTGGTCGTGCGGCATGGCGTGACCATCATCGGGTATACCGATCTGCCGAGCCGGCTCTCGAAGCAGTCGAGTACGCTGTACGCGACCAACCTCTTCCGTCTCATGGAGGAGCTCTGCAGGGCGAAGGATGGCGTCATCGACGTCAACATGGACGACGAGGTCATCCGCGGTACGACCGTGATCAAGAACGGATCGGTCACCTGGCCGCCGCCCGCGCCGAAGCTTTCCGCCGCTCCGGCGGGCGCCGTGAAGCCTGTTGCTGCTCCCGTCGCAACGAAGGCATCGGGCGGGCACGGTCACGGCAGTGCGGGCGCGCCGGCCTCGGCGACATCGACGGCCCTCGTACTCTTGGCTGGTGCGGCCGCGTTCTGGTTCATCGGCGCGTATGCACCCGCGGCGTTTCTCGGCCACTTTACGGTGTTCGTCCTGGCATGTTTCGTGGGCTATATGGTCGTCTGGAACGTGACGCCGGCGCTGCATACCCCGCTCATGAGCGTGACCAACGCGATCAGCAGCATCATCGCCATCGGCGCCTTGGTGCAGATTGCGCCGCCGGTGGCCACGGGCGTAACGAGACCCGACGAGTGGATTCGGTGGTTGGCGTTGATCGGGATTGCCCTGACGACCGTCAACATGTTCGGCGGCTTCGCCGTGACGCAGCGCATGCTGGCGATGTTCCGCAAATAGGGTGACGAACATGTCCGAAAGTCTTTCTACCGTCGCCTATATCGGGGCAGCGATACTCTTCATTCTCAGTTTGGGGGGGCTCTCTCATCCGGAGACTGCCCGCCGCGGCAACTTCTACGGCATGCTCGGCATGACGATCGCCGTGCTGGCGACCGTGTTCGGGCCGCGCGTCACGGCCGGCGGCATACCGTGGATCGTGGGCGCGATGGTCGTCGGCGGCGCCGTGGGGGTCTATGCCGCGCGCGTCGTGAAGATGACGCAGATGCCGGAACTGGTCGCGCTCATGCATAGCCTGGTCGGGTTGGCGGCTGCGCTCGTTGGCTTTGCAACCTACATCGATCCGGCGGCGTCGGCCCATATGCAGGGCGCCGAAAAGGTGATCCACGAGATCGAGATCTACGTGGGCATCCTGATTGGAGCGGTGACTTTTTCCGGCTCGGTAATCGCGTTCTGCAAGCTGTCGGGCAAGATCGGCGGCAGTCCGCTCCTCCTGCCGGGGCGGCATTGGCTCAATCTCGCCGGGCTCGTCGTGGTGCTCTACTTCGGGCGCGAGTTCATCAATGCGGCCTCGCCTACAGAAGGCATGATCGCCCTCGTCGTCATGACGGTGATCGCCCTGCTCTTCGGCATCCATATGGTGATGGCCATCGGCGGGGCCGACATGCCGGTCGTCGTCTCGATGCTGAACAGCTATTCGGGGTGGGCGGCCGCGGCCACGGGATTCATGCTTTCCAATGATCTTCTGATCGTGACCGGGGCTCTCGTCGGTTCGAGCGGTGCCATCCTGTCGTACATCATGTGCCGCGCGATGAATCGTCATTTCCTGAGCGTGATTGCCGGGGGCTTCGGCACCGGTGCCTCGCCGACGCCAGCGGCGGGAGGAGGCGCCGCCGCGCAGCCGACGGGTGATGTGTCGCCGGTTCTTCCTGCCGAGACTGCAGAGATGCTGCGGGACGCCAAGAACGTCATCATCGTGCCGGGCTACGGCATGGCGGTTGCCCAGGCGCAGCACACCGTGTTCGAGATCACCCGCCTGCTGCGTGAGAAGGGCGTCAACGTTCGATTCGGCATTCATCCTGTCGCGGGCCGCATGCCCGGGCACATGAACGTGCTGCTTGCGGAAGCGAAGGTGCCCTACGACATCGTCCTCGAAATGGACGAACTCAACGATGATTTTCCGGACACGGATGTCGCCATGGTGATCGGCGCGAACGACATCGTAAACCCTGCTGCTCAGGACGATCCGGGCAGCCCGATTGCCGGCATGCCGGTGCTGGAAGTGTGGAAGGCCAGAACGTCGATCGTCATGAAGCGCAGCATGGCCTCCGGCTACGCGGGCGTCGACAACCCGCTTTTCTACAAGGACAACAACCGGATGCTCTTCGGCGATGCGAAGAAGATGCTCGACGAGGTGCTCGTCGCGCTTAAGAGCTGAATCGTCGATCCGAAACGGGACGGGATGGCGCTACGCCACTCGTCCCGACGCAGAAAGCTTAAGCGAGGGTGCCGATCCGATGGGCGCGGTGTCCGACGATCACTGCGGAACGTTGGCCCCCGATGGGGCGATTGCCGATGTCCGTGCGTATTCGTCCCGGGTCAGGAAAGCGATATCGCCATAGAAGGCCTCGACCGTCTCGCCCGTGTTGTCGGTATCCGTCATGATGGCGATGGACTTGATGCGTCCCGGTGCCTTGCCGAACGCCCGCTTGTAGTCCTCGTAGACGTTTTGCGTTTCCAGCTTCCACGTTCCCGTGCGTGCCGAACCACTCTCGGCGACGACCATTTGAACCCGTGTCGTGTGCGGATTCTGAATCACCTGACCTCGTTCGGCCTGGTTTTCCCATATGTACATCAACGTCGCATACGGCATGCGGTGGCCGGTGATCGCGTGGATGCGATCGAAGAACATGCGCTCTTCGAGGGGAAGCGAGTCGATGTCCCCGTCGAAGGACAACACCACCCGCACGGGCGCGTCTTCGGTACTGCGGCGCGCGTTGTCCGCCCCCGGGATGAGCTTGGGTACCTTCCAGCGCCATTGCAGGATCGGGGATTCGCGAGGGTCTAGGTCGAGCGGATGCATGAGTCCGGAAGCCGATGCCGCCGACAGCGCTTTAACAACGACCGTACCGTCGTAGTTCAGGAGTTCGTACGAGGTCAGGCGCTTCAGCTTCGACAGGCGCCAAGGCTGCCAACCTCCGGGCAGCGTTCCATTCGGCTGGGCAAGCGAAAAGGCAGTGACGGCCTGCAGGGGGCTCGCCACTTGCTGCGGGCGGGGCTCGATGCCGGCGCATCCGCCGAGCACGAACGCCATGACCGCCAGCACTGCTGTTTCTGCACGCATGATGATTGAATCGAATGGGACAATGGCGGCGAAACTACCAAGAACGACGGGGGGTTGTAAACAGGAGCGAACGGCTACGCGGCGCTGAGACGGCGGTTCTGCGGAAGGTCAGCGCGTCGCCGTCGATGAATGCTGCGCTACACGCGGGTTGCGAGTGATGGTGGGGCTCGCTGCGAGATAGCGCTTCACGCCGGTCAGGATCGCCTTGGCAAGCGACTGCTGATAGGCGTCATCACGCAAGCGTCGCTCTTCGATCGGATTGGAAATGAACGCCGTTTCCACGAGGATCGACGGGATGTCGGGAGCCTTCAGCACGGCAAAGCCCGCCTGCTCAACCGACTGCTTGTGCAGGGTGTTGATGCCGCCGATCTCGCCCAGGACCGCGCGCCCGAGCTTGAGGCTGTCGTTGATGGTGGCGGTCTGCGAAAGGTCGAGCAGCGTCTGCTTGAGATAGGGATCGCGCACATCCAGATTGATGCCTCCGACGAGGTCCGCGTCGTTTTCCTTCTTGGCGAGCCATTGCGCCGCGACCGATGTGGCGCCTCGCTCGGAGAGTGCAAACACCGATGAGCCCCGTGCGTGCGGCTTGATGAATGCGTCGGCATGGATCGAAATGAAGAGATCGGCTTTGACGCGCCGGGCCTTGGTGACCCGAGCGTGGAGGGGAACGAAGTAATCGTCGTCGCGCGTCAGCACGGCCCTCATGTCGGGCTGCGCATTGATCAAGTCGCGCAGCCGGCGGGCGATGGCGAGGGTCACGTCCTTTTCGTGCGTACCCATGGGGCCGATCGCCCCGGGGTCTTCACCGCCATGCCCGGCATCGACCACGATCACGATGGGCCGTCGCGCAGCTGCGGCGGCTGGTCGGTCGGCGGATGTGCCCGCCGACGGATCGATCGATACGGGTACGATTCGAGGCGGCGTGTTCGTATTCGCGCTGTCGGTCGTGGGTGCGTCCGGCGTTGCGGGTGCGATCGAAACGGAGGGTGCACCGGGCGGCGCGCCGTCGAGTTGCTGGACCAGCGCCATGAGCGGATCGACGGGCTTCAGCGGGTGGATGTCCAGCACGAGGCGATGCCCATAGGTGCCGATGGGCGGCAGGGCGAATGCCTCGGCGCGCGCTTCGTCCTTCAAATCGAAGACGATACGGATCACCGTCGGCTTGAAGCGCCCGACGCGGATCGAGCGCACGTAGGGATCCGACGCGGACACCTTGCCGGGTAGGGCGTCCAGATGCGGGCTTGTCTCGATACCTTCCAGGTCGAGAACGATGCGCTGTGGGGACGCTACCGTGAAGACGTTGTAGCGGATGACCGACCCCGATTCGATCGTGATGCGCGTGTACTCCGCGGCTGGCCAAAGGCGGGTCGATGCGATCTGGGTATTCGAAAGCGCGAACGTCGGATAGAGGGCGACGAGCAGCATCGCGATCAGTACGGCGAACGATACCCATGGCATCGCAGCGCCGCTGGTCTGCGAGGGCGTCGACTTTATGTGTCGAGCATGCTCAGGCATCGGCGTCCGGTCTCGCTGAGAGCGACGATGCACATGTCGCGGCCGACATCGGGGATGTCGAGTGTGATGTCGAGGTCGGGCGCCGGCAAAGTGTCGCCTGCGCGTTCAGGCCATTCGACCAGACATACGCTCTGCTCATTGAAGTATTCGCGGAAGCCAGCATCGATCCATGCGCCTGGTTCATCGAGGCGATAAAAATCAAAGTGATACAAGTATAACCTCGAAACTTTGTAAGCTTCAACCAGGGTATAGGTGGGACTTTTCACCTTATTTCGATAATCGAGTCCCCGGAGGATGCCCCGAGCAAGGCTCGTTTTGCCTGCGCCCAGGTCGCCCCGTAGGTAGATCACCATGCCGGGCGTCAGACAGCGGCCGAGATCGCGGCCGAACGCCAGGGTATGTGCGTCGTCTTCGAGGTGGCGTGTTAGGCTCGCCAAGGCGGGCATTGGATGGATCATGATGGAACTCGGCACGTCTTCGTCGGCGCTGGACCCGGCTCGCCTGGTGGCCAGGATCAAACGTTGGGGGCGCGAACTGGGTTTTCAGGAGGTCCGCATTGCAGGGATCGAGTTGGGCGATGCGGCGATTCGACTGCGCGATTGGCTCGATCGCGGCTATCACGGTGAAATGCATTATATGTCCCGCCATGGGACGCGACGCGCTCGGCCCGAGGAACTCGTCCCCGGTACATTGAGCGTCATCTGTGCCCGGATGGACTATTTGCGGGCCGATACCCGCGACGCCGGCGCGGTGCTCGAAGACAGGAATCGTGCGTTCGTGGCTCGTTATGCCCTCGGTCGGGACTATCACAAGGTGCTGCGGACCCGGCTGGAAAAACTC
>JBIKKL010000218.1:0-7606 GCA_044360365.1 Burkholderiales bacterium
CCGCAGCCTGAGGAAGGTGTGACCTACGCCGCCAAGATTCTTAAACCTGATACACAAGTCGATTGGAACGGTCCTGCCGTACATACTGAACGTTTGCTGCGGGCGCTCGATCCGTCCCCGGGTGCAACCACGACGTTCCAGGGGCAGCCAATGAAACTTTGGCGTGGTTGGGTCCTGCCGGCAAGCGGTTCCATGGTCCCGCCCGGAACAGTACTGGTCGGGTCGCCCGAGGGAATCGACATCCAGTGTGGTGAAGGTGTTCTGCGGGTGACCGAGCTGCAGCGGGCCGGCGGGCGTCGCATGCGAACCGTCGATTTCCTGCGGGGAAGCAAACTCAGTCCGGGCGACCGGTTCGGCGCGTGACGGCTTCGCCCATTACGCCACAGCGGCTTGCGGCCGAAGCCGTGCGGCGTGTTCTGGCGGGACGCAGTCTGACGCCCACGCTCGAAGACCTGCTCACGCGCCACGCGGCGGTGTCGGCTGGCGACCGCGGGGCGATATGGGATCTCAGTCACGGCACGTTGCGGTTCCTGGGGACGATCGAGGCAGTACTCGGATCGATGCTGCGCAAGCCGGTCACGGAACCCGGTCTGCATGCACTACTCAGCGTGGCGATCTATCAGCTCGAGTTCACGCGCGCGGCGCCGTATGCCGTCGTCAGCCAGGCGGTCGACGCCTGTGTCGCGTCGGGGTGGCCGTGGGCGAAGGGCATGGTGAACGCGATCCTGCGTCGCTACCTGCGCGAGAGAGCTGCGCTATTGGTCGAAGCGCGCTCCTCCCCCCGGGGTCGTTTGTCCTATCCCGAGTGGTGGATCGAACGCATTGCACGCGAATTTCCCGACGCCGCCGAAGCGATTCTCCAGGCCGGGAACACGCGGCCAGGGATGGGATTGCGCGTGAATCGCCGTCGCGCGGTCGTGGAGGACGTTCTCACGCAACTCGCATCGGAGGGTATCGACGCGCAACGAACCGGCGACATGTCAATCCTGCTGGATCGCATCGTTCCCGTCGCGCGACTCCCCGGTTTCGCCGCGGGGCACCTTTCCGTGCAGGATCCCGGCGCGCAACGGGCAGCTTCGTTTCTCGATCTCGCCTCCGGTCAGCGCGTCCTTGACGCCTGTGCCGCGCCCGGGGGGAAGGCGGCGCATATCCTGGAAACGGCCGACGTGGATCTGCTCGCGATCGACAACGACGAGACGAGGCTGGGTCGGGTCCGTCAGAATCTGGATCGGCTCGGCCTGATTGCCACGGTCAACTGCGCCGACGTGTCGAGACCGGACGACTGGTGGGACGGTCGGCCGTTCGACCGTATCCTTGCGGACGTTCCCTGTACGGCGTCCGGTGTGGTGCGCCGGCACCCCGACATCAAGTGGCTGCGTCGTCCGGCGGATATTTCGTTGCTCGCATCGCAAGCGGCGGCCATCCTGGATGCGCTGTGGCGCGTGCTCGCGCCGGGTGGTAAATTGCTGTTCGTCACATGCTCTGTTTTTCAGGAGGAAAACAGGGCGCAAATCGACAACTTCGTCCGACGACACGCGGATGCGCGGATGTTGGTGCTGCCCGGAGTCGACACGGTGGATCTGCAGTTGATGCCGGACGCAGGTCACGACGGCTTCTACTACGCGTTGCTCGGGCGTGACGGCTGATGGCCTTCGACGCAGGCAGCAGCATCTCGGCGTTGCCCCGGGGCCCGATGTGCCCTGACTTGGTCGTGTCGAGCAGGTGACGCAACGCTGCCTCGACAACAAAGAACTTGAGATGCGGGCGAAACGCTTTTTCGCAGTCCTCTTCCTTACGGTTCTCGCGCATTTCGCGCAGGCGGAGAATATCGAGGTCCGCGCGGCGGCAGTCGCGTTGCGTGACGACGGGTATGCGCTCGACGTCGATTTCGAAATCCACCTCACCCCAACGGTCGAGGACATCCTGGCGAAGGGCGTCGCGCTCAACTTCCTGCTCGAGTTCGACCTCATCCGGCCCCGTTGGTACTGGCTCAACGACAAGGTGGCGAGCGTCACGCAGCAGTACAAACTGTCGTACAACTCGTTGACCCGCCAGTACCGAATCTCCCTGGGAACGCTCTTTCAGAACTTTCCGACGGCGAGCGAGGCCGTGCGCTTCATCAGCCGGGTTCGCAATCTCCCGGTCGCCGAGAAATCCGCGCTTCAAAACGGCTTGGTCTACCAGGGCGCAGTGCGCATGCGCCTTGACGTGTCGCAGTTGCCAAAGCCCTTCCAGATCACGGCTCTCGGATCGCGAGAGTGGAACCTCAACTCCGACTGGTATCGCTTTCCGGTGACGCCATGAGTGATCGGTCCGCCGTGCCCCGCCTGAGGCTCTTCTCCCGCCCCATGCGCTATGCCGTGATCATCTGCGTTGGCCTCGGCGCCGTGTCGCTGTATCTGTTGTCGACGGCGACGGCAAACACGACCCTTTTCGCCGAACACTACCCAACGCTGCTGCTCGTCAATGGCGCACTCGTGCTCGTGCTTGTGGCGCTGGTCGCGTTTCAGCTCATCCGGCTTGGGCAACGGCTGCGCCGCGATGAATTCGGCTCTCGCCTCGCATTGCGCTTCGTCCTCTTGCTTGCGCTGATGTCGCTGCTGCCCGGAGCCCTCGTGTACGCAGTATCGGTGCGCTTTCTCGCTCGTTCGATCGATTCCTGGTTCGAAGTGCGCGTCGACAAAGCGCTCGAAGGTGGTCTGAACATCGGACGCGGGGCACTCGACGCCATGCTCAAGGAGGTGGTCGCCAAGACGGACGACATGGCTGCCTTGCTCTCGCGACTGCCACCCGCCGAGCAGGTGCAGGCGCTGAGTTCGCTGCGCGAACAGGCCGGGGTGCAGGAGGCAACGCTGTTCACGGCGCGCGGTCGGATTCTCGCTTATGCCGGCAACGAACGTCCGGGGCTGATGCCGGACGCCCTGTCGCAAGTCGTGCTGCGCCAGGTGCGTCAGATGCAGCGCTATGCCGCCGTGGAATCCGGCGGGCAAGGGGGATTGTTTCTTCGGGTCGCCTTCCCCCTGGAGGGCCTGTCCCTGACGGATGAAGTGCGCGCGCTGCAGGTGATCCATCCCGTTCCGCTCCAGCTTGCGACCGACGCCGAGACCGTGCAGGCCGGATACAGGGATTATCAGGAACTGCTCCTTTCCCGTGTCGGGTTAAAGCGGCTGTACGGTGTGACGCTCACCCTTGCTCTGCTTGTGGCGCTGTTGTCGGCGTTTCTGCTCGCCTTTGTGCTCAGCGAACGACTCGCCGCGCCCCTGGCAACGCTCGCCCGCGGGACTCGCAATGTTGCCCAGGGAGACTTCAGCGAACGCATACCGGTGGAGAGCCGTGACGAGCTAGGCGTGCTCACGCAGTCGTTCAACACGATGACGCAGCAACTCGCCGAGGCGCGCGAGTCCGCCGAGCGCCACGAGGCGGAACTGGCCCGTGCCAATGTGTACCTCGAAAGCCTGCTTGCGCACTTGTCTGCCGGGGTCATGTCGTTCGATCGCGAGCGCAGATTGCGTTCGGCTAACCCCAGCGCGGGAGCCATATTGGAAACCGATCCCGCGGCACTATTCGGCGCCGGGCTGAGCGAATGGGCGTCTCACGAGCCGCTGCTTGCTCCGATTGCCGAAGCAATCGACACCGCGTTTCAGCTCGAGAAGGCCGGGGAGTGGGAACAGCAGATTGCGCTCACCCACGGCGGTGCAGACAAAACCCTGCTCCTGCGGGGAACGACGCTCGGCAACGCGACGGAAGGCGGCTATGTCGTGGTCTTCGACGACATCACGCACGTCGTGCAAGCGCAGCGTCATGCCGCTTGGAGCGAGGTCGCGCGTCGCCTCGCCCACGAAATCAAGAATCCGCTCACGCCGATTCAGCTGTCCGCCGAGCGGCTGCAGCTGAAACTGTCGAGCAAGCTCGCGCAGCCGGATGCCGACATGCTGGAGCGCTCCACGCGTCTGATCGTCGAGCAGGTGGCTGCCCTGAAAAGCATGGTGGACGCCTTCAGTCAGTATGCGCGCTCCCCGGAGCCCAAGGTTCAGCCCATCGACATCAATCAGCTCGCGCGCGA
Source organism: Burkholderiales bacterium (assembly GCA_044360365.1). GTDB lineage: Bacteria > Pseudomonadota > Gammaproteobacteria > Burkholderiales > WYBJ01 > WYBJ01. The sequence continues at coordinate 4,064 of JBIKKL010000218.1, forward strand.
GATCCTGGGACTGTACGAAAGCATCGGGCGGATGCTCCGGCTGGAACTTGCCGAGAATCTGCCGCCGGTGATGGGGGATTCGCGCTTGCTCCGGCAGGTGCTCCATAATCTACTGCAGAATGCGCAGGACGCGCTGAGCGAAGTGGCGGATCCGCGTATCGTGGTCCACAGCGAAGATGCCGGCGATACGATCCGGCTATCGATCGAGGACAACGGTTGCGGATTCCCGGACCACATGCTCAAGCGCGCGTTCGAACCTTACGTGACGACGAAACAGAAAGGAACCGGACTCGGTCTGTCCATCGTCAAGAAGATCATCGAGGATCACGGAGGCAGCGTGACCATCACGAATCTGAAACCACATGGTGCGCGCATCAGCATGGATTTTCCGCGCCGCGTCGCCGCCAGCGATCCCGCTGCCGCGGTTGCGTGAGTGCAGCGGCAAACGACTCATTCCATCGATATGCTACGCATCCACAGAATTTCGACTGACCGCAACCGGCCCGGCGCGTTCAAGTCCATGATCGCCGGCCGCACGGAGAGATTTCCATGCAACAGATACTAGTGGTCGACGACGAAATCGGTATACGCGAACTGTTGTCCGAGATCCTTCGCGATGAAGGGTATCAGGTACGACTCGCCGAGAATGCCGGGCAGGCGCGCGATATGCGTACTTTGGCTCGACCGGATCTCGTCTTGCTCGATATCTGGATGCCCGATACCGACGGCATCACCTTGCTGAAGGAATGGTCGGCGGGCGGGATGCTGACCATGCCCGTGATCATGATGTCCGGGCATGGGACCATCGAAACGGCGGTCGAGGCCACTCGCATCGGCGCGTTCGATTTTCTCGAAAAACCGATCGGGCTGCAGAAGCTTCTTGGTGCGGTGGGGAAGGCACTGAAACGAGGCTCCGTCGAGCCGCCCGCGCCGCTTTCACTCGGTAGCCTGGGCCGCGCCAATGTCATCAACGAACTCAAGCTGCGGCTGGAACGGGTGCGCGGCCTGCGTTCGCCCATCCTGCTAGCTGCCGAAGCGGGCAGCGGGGCGGAGGTGTGCGCGCGTTTTCTGCATCAACCGAACACGACATGGTTTGCTCCGCAGAACGTGTCGTCCCTGGCCGATGCACCCTTCGAGCTGGCCGAGAAGGCACGCGACGGCACCTTGTTTCTGCACGATGTGAGCGAGTTGACGCGAATCGAGCAGAGGGGGCTGCTCCTGCTGCTCGGCAAGCTCGACAAGTACAATGTTCGCTTGATCTGCGCCGTTTCGCGCTCGCTGCCCGATTTGGTGGCCAAAGGGCAATTCGACGTGCGCCTGTTCGGTGCCCTCTCCGCCGTTACGGTATCGGTGCCGAGCTTGCGGCAACATCGCGAAGACGTGCCTGAACTTGCCAACCTGATGCTTGCGCGGGGTATCGAGTCGAAAGAGCTGCCGGCCCGCCACTTCAGCACGGCGGCCCTCAACGCGCTGCGCAACCACGATTGGCCCGGCAATCTGCTGCAGCTCGAGAACGTTGTGCGCAGCGCCGCGATGAGTGCGCTGGGCGACGAAATCACGCTGGACGACGTTCAGCGCGTGGCCGCGAGCTTCGACCTGGAGCCTGTTACGCCGGCGTCTAGCCTACCGCTCGATCTGCCGTTGCGAGATGCGCGCGATGCCTTCGAGCGTGTCTACTTCGAGCACCATCTCGCGCTCGAGAGCAGCAACATGAGCCGGGTGGCCGAACGCGTGGGGTTGGAGCGCACGCACCTCTATCGCAAGCTCAAGCAACTCGGGATCCGCGTCTCGAAGCGTCACGACGAGGCGAGCGAGGCCTGAGCGAGCCCCGATAAGCGAAACGACCGGCGCGGGCGCCAAGCCTGGCCGGTCGTAGGTAGAGGCGAGCGTTGAGATTCAGTTCACGACTTGCGACAACGCGCCGTTCGCGTACTTCGACGCGATGTCATCGAGCGGCACGGCCCTGATCTTGGCGGCCTGGCCGGCGCAGCCGAACTGTTGGTAGCGTGCCTTGCAGATCTCCTTCGCGGCCTCGCGAGCGGGCTTCAGGTAGTCCCGCGGATCGAACTTTTCGGGGTTCTGGGTCATGAAGAGCCGAATCGCGCCGGTCATGGCGAGGCGGATGTCGGTGTCGATGTTCACTTTGCGCACGCCGTGCTTGATGCCTTCCTGGATTTCCTCGACCGGCACGCCGTACGTCTCTTTCATGCTGCCGCCGTTCTCGCGGATGATCTGGAGCAGCTCCTGCGGCACGCTCGACGAGCCGTGCATGACCAGGTGCGTGTTGGGGATGCGCTTGTTGATGGCCTTGATTCGGTCGATCGCGAGGATGTCGCCCGTCGGTTTGCGCGAGAACTTGTAGGCGCCGTGGGAGGTGCCAATCGCAATGGCGAGTGCGTCGAGCTGCGTGCGCTTCACGAAGTCGGCGGCCTGATCGGGATCGGTGAGCAGCATTTCGCGCGTCATCGTACCTTCCGCGCCGTGGCCGTCTTCCTTGTCCCCCTTCATCGTTTCCAGCGAGCCGAGGCAGCCCAGTTCGCCCTCCACGGTCACGCCGATCCTGTGCGCCATGTCGACGACCTTGCGGGTCACGTCGACGTTGTAGTCGTAGTCGGCGATCGTCTTGCCGTCTTCACGCAGCGAGCCGTCCATCATCACGCTCGAAAACCCGAGCTTGATCGCCGATTCGCAGATGGCGGGGGACTGACCGTGGTCCTGGTGCATGACGATCGGCAGGTGTGGATAGGCTTCGATGGCGGCCTGAATGAGGTGCTTCAGGAAGGTTTCGTTCGCATACTTCCGCGCGCCCGCCGAGGCTTGCATGATGACCGGGCTGTTGGTTTCGTTGGCGGCGTCCATGATCGCGAGCACCTGCTCGAGATTGTTTACGTTGAACGCCGGGAGGCCGTAGCCGTTCTCCGCCGCGTGGTCGAGAAGTTGGCGCATCGAGACGAGAGGCATGGTTCGCTCCTTGGAAAAGTCAGAAATCCTGATCTTGGTGCATAGTTCGCGGCGGAGGTTTCCGGCGATCTGCGGGAGACACCGATCGTGGGATGATAAAGCAATCTTGGGGCCTGGTCCTTGTCGCGGGGCGTTGAAGGACGATCATGCGCGGAAACCGTCACGCTCGCGTGACGCGTTTGCGCAGCTTTGCAGCGCTGCGGGATAATTGCGGCTTTCCACGGGACGGAAACCTGTTCGCCTGCCGGTCTTGGCACGCAGCGGCATCCGCTCTTCGACGACTCCGAAGGAATTCCGGCATGGCCACCCGAAGCGATTTGTGCAACGCCATTCGTGCTCTCGCGATGGATGCGGTTCAGCAAGCCAACTCCGGCCACCCGGGCATGCCGATGGGAATGGCGGAAATCGCCGAGGTCGTGTGGCGTCATCATCTGCGCCACAATCCGGCAAATCCCCACTGGGCCGATCGCGACCGCTTCGTGGTGTCGAACGGACATGGTTCGATGCTGTTGTACGCGTTGCTCCACTTGACCGGATACGACCTGCCGATCGGCGAGATCAAGAACTTCCGCCAGCTGCATT
>JBIKKL010000219.1:0-7599 GCA_044360365.1 Burkholderiales bacterium
GAACAGTCCGGGATCGCAGAGCTCGAGATCACCGAGGGGGAAGAGAAGGTTCGGATCAGCCGCGGTACGGTCATCGGTGCCGCCGCGCCGATGCACCAGCCCGTGGTCCCGGTACAGCCGGCCGCGCCTTCCCCTGCCCCTGGCGCCGAGGCTGCGGCCGAGCCCGCGGATGCAGCGCCCGAGGGGCACATCATGAAAGCGCCGATGGTCGGGTCGTTCTATCGGTCTTCTGCGCCCGGCGCCAAGGCATTCGTCGATGTGGGGCAGACCGTCGCCGCCGGCGACATCGTGTGCATCATCGAAGCCATGAAGCTGCTGAACGAAATCGAAGCCGACCAGTCCGGCGTGATCAAGGCTGTTCTGGTCGAAAACGGCCAGCCGGTCGAATACGGCCAGCCGCTGTTCGTCATCGGCTGATCTCCACCCGCACGAAAGCGACCCAGGTCAGCATGTTCGGTAAAGTCCTCATCGCCAATCGCGGCGAGATTGCCCTGCGCATCCAGCGTGCTTGCCGCGAACTCGGCATCAAGACGGTTGCGGTGCATTCGGACGTCGATCGCGAGGCCAAGTACGTGAAGCTCGCCGACGAGTCGGTATGTATCGGTCCGGCCCCATCGCATGCGAGTTATCTCAATGTGCCGGCGATCATCAGCGCGGCCGAGGTCACCGACGCCGAGGCCATCCATCCCGGTTATGGCTTTTTGTCGGAGAACGCGGATTTCGCCGAGCGCGTCGAGAAGAGCGGCTTCGTCTTCATCGGTCCGCGCGCGGAGACGATCCGCCTCATGGGCGACAAGGTCAGCGCCAAGAACGCGATGAAGAAGGCAGGCATTCCCACCGTGCCGGGATTCGACGCGGAGCTACCCGAGTCCGCCGAGGAGATCGTCAAGATTGCGCGGGGTATCGGCTATCCCGTCATCGTGAAGGCGGCCGGTGGCGGCGGCGGCCGGGGGATGCGGGTCGTCCACACCGAAGCTGCGCTCCTCAACGCTGTCCAGATGACTCGCACCGAGGCACTTGCCGCGTTCGGCAACGGCACGGTCTACATGGAGCGATTCTTCGAGGCGCCCCGCCACGTCGAGATCCAGGTGATGGCCGACAAGCATCGCAACGCCGTCTACCTCGGGGATCGCGACTGCTCGATGCAGCGCCGGCATCAGAAGATCATCGAAGAGGCACCGGCGCCGGGGATCACCCCTCGCGCCCGGGCCAAGATCGGGGAGCGATGCGCCGAGGCGTGTCGCAAGATCGGCTACGAGGGCGCTGGAACGTTCGAATTTCTGTACGAGAACGATGAGTTCTACTTCATCGAGATGAATACGCGCATCCAGGTGGAGCATCCGGTGACCGAGATGGTGACCGGGCTCGATCTCGTCCAGATGCAGATCCGCATTGCGGCCGGAGAGAAGCTGACGGTTCGCCAGCGCGACATCGAAACGCGCGGCCACGCCATCGAGTGCCGCATCAACGCCGAGGATCCCTTCAAGTTCACCCCGTCGCCGGGGCGCATCACCACGTTTCACATGCCGGGTGGGCCGGGCGTGCGGGTCGATACCCATGCCTACAACAACTACGTGATTCCGCCCAACTACGACTCCCTCATCGGCAAGCTGATCGTCTATGGCGACACCCGTGAGCAGGCCATTGCACGCATGCACGTGGCGTTGTCCGAGACGATCATCGAAGGCATCAAGACCAATATTCCGCTGCACCAGGACCTCATGCGCGATGCCGCGTTTCGCACGGGCGGAACGAACATCCATTACCTCGAAACCAAGCTCGCGAGCTTCGGCCGCGGCGGCGGATCGTAACCGTCACCGGTGGCGGACGAGAGCGGCATGAGCTTTCGCCAGGCACGGTTCGAAGTCTCCGGCCGCGATGCGGAGCGCCTGAGCGATGCGCTCATGGAAGTCGGGGCCCTGTCGGTCGATGTGACCGACGCCGATGCCGGTACGCCGGACGAATGTGCCGTTTTTGACGAACCCGGTGAAGCGTCGCGATCATGGCGCCGCTGCGTGCTGACGGCGCTGTTCGCTGAGGAAGCGGATGTCGCGGGCGCAGTGAAGGACGCGTGTGCCGCAATCGGCAGCGATGCCCCAACCGACCTGGTCGTCGATGTCGTGGCAGACCAGGACTGGGTGCGCCTGACGCGCAGCCAGTTCAAACCGATACGCATCACGCCTTCGCTCTGGATCATTCCGAGCTGGGAGGATGCGCCCGATCCGGATGCGATCAACCTGCGTCTCGATCCCGGTGTCGCCTTCGGCACGGGCAGCCACCCGACGACCCGACTGTGCCTGCATTGGCTCGCAGAGCAACGCCCGGCGGATGTCGAGGTGCTCGATTACGGCTGCGGCTCCGGTATTCTGGCCATCGCGGCGCTGCGTCTCGGGGCGAAAAGCGCTGTCGGGGTCGACATCGATCCGCAGGCCCTGGTTGCCGCCCGGGACAATGCGACGCAGAATTCCGTCAGCGCCCGGTTTCATGCGCCCGGTTCGGAACCGCCCGGCCCTTATCGCATCGTGCTTGCCAACATTCTCGCCAATCCGCTCATGGCGCTTGCACCCTTGCTCGCTTCGCGCACCGAAGCGGGTGGAAGCATCGTGCTCTCCGGCATTCTGGAGGACCAGGCCCGGGAGGTCGCCGCTACGTATGCGAGATGGTTCGACATGTCCGTGCCGCTCTTCGAGGAGGGGTGGTCGCTCGTGGTCGGGCGTCGACGCGCCGACGAGATCACGCCATGAGCATGGTGACCAGCTGTCCCGGGTGCACGACGACTTTCCGCATCACTCCGGAGCAACTCAAGCACCGCGAAGGCAAGGTTCGTTGCGGCAAGTGCAGCGGTGTCTTCGACGCGTTCAAGACGCTTGCTTCCTTGCCGGACGACATGCTTGCGAATTCCGGCGCCGCCGCGAGCGCCCGTACCGAAAACCCTGAACAGCCGTCGAACCCGGTCGACACGGGATTGCCTTTCGTGCACGCACAAGGAACGCTCGATATCGGTTCCGGCGTCACAGCGGTCGCGGTTCAACCTTCGTCCGCAGCCGCAGGCGCCGGATCGAAACGACTGATCTGGATGGTTGTGGTCGTCGCCCTGCTGTTGGCGCTGCTGCTGCAGCTTGCCTTCGCGTTTCGCGCCTCGATTGCCGCCGCATGGCCCGCATCGCGTTCGACGCTGGAGCGCGTATGCGCAAAGCTTGGCTGCGACATTCCCTTGCCGCGCCGTACCGAGCAGCTTGCCATCGAGAGCTCCGATCTGCAGGCCGATCCCAAGCGTCCGAACACGGTGATTCTCACGGCAACACTGCGCAATCGAGGCAACGACGTCGTGGCTCATCCCGCGCTCGAATTGACGCTGACGAACGCCCAGGATCAGGCGATTGCGAAACGCATCTTTCAAGCTGCGGATTATCTCGACGAACCCTCGACTGCCGCCCGCGGGATGGGTGGCATGAGCGAGGTAAGCGTACGCATTGCGCTCGATACGGGCGAGCTGAAGCCGGCGGGATACCGCCTGTTCCTTTTCTACCCTTGATGCGTGTCATCGCACCGGAGCAATCATGACCACACCTGCCGATCTCCAGTACACACCGAGTCATTCGTGGGTTCGCAAGGAGCCCGATGGCACGGTGTGGGTAGGCATCACGTTCCATGCGCAGGAGCAGCTCGGCGATGTCGTGTTCGTTCAGCCGCCGGATGTGGGTCGAGTGCTCGCGCAGGACGAGCAGTGCGGTGCGATCGAATCCGTGAAGGCGGCATCCGACATCTACGCGCCGCTCTCCGGCGAGGTCATCGCCGTCAATGCCGAACTCGAGACTGCGCCGCAACGGCTCAACGAAGCGCCCTACGAAGCCTGGATCTACAGGCTCAAGCCGTCGGATCCGGCGGAGCTGACGAACCTGATCGACGGGCCCGCCTACGAGAAGATCGCGGAGGCGGACTAGCAGCCTGTCGGACTGGATTTCACGACTGCGACGGAACGATCGGCGTCGCCCGCTTGCGGCAACGCGGCGGCCGCTATAATCCGGCCGGCTCAACTCTCATCGACTGGACGGCATAGTGCGCACCCTCATTTGTGGTTCCATGGCCTACGACACCATCATGGTGTTCAAGGACCAGTTCAAGAACCATATCCTCCCCGAAAAGATTCACATCCTGAACGTGGCCTTCCTCGTACCCGACATGCGGCGCGAGTTCGGCGGGTGTGCGGGCAATATCGCCTATAACCTTGCGATGCTGGGCGGCGATCCGGTCATCATGGCGACCATCGGCAGCGATGCGCAGCCGTACATGGAGCGGCTGGCTCAACTCAGGCTCTGTACGGATCATCTGCGCAAGGTCGAAGAGGCCTATACGGCGCAGGCCTTCATCACGACCGATCTCGATGACAACCAGATCACGGCGTTCCATCCTGGCGCCATGAACTTCGCCCACCTGAATCGCGTGCAGGACGCGGGCAAGGTAAAGCTGGGCATCGTGTCACCGGACGGTCGTGACGGCATGCTCCAGCACGCGCGCGAGTTCGACGAGGCGGGGATTCCCTTCATCTTCGACCCGGGGCAGGGACTGCCCATGTTCAACGGGGAAGAGTTGTCGGCGTTCATCGACCGGGCAACCTACGTGACCGTCAATGATTACGAAGCCCAGCTGCTGCAGGAGCGTACAGGTCGCAAGGTGGCCGAACTCGCGAAGCGCGTCGAGGCGCTCGTCGTGACGCGCGGCGGCGAAGGATCCACCATCTACGCCGACGGGAAAGAGCTTTCGATTCCGGCCGTGAAGCCCGATGCGATCGTCGATCCCACCGGTTGCGGTGATGCGTATCGGGCCGGATTGCTGCTCGGCATCGTGCGTGGGTACGATTGGGAGACCACGGGACGACTCGCATCGCTCGTCGGCTCGATCAAGATTGCGAGCCGCGGTGGGCAGAACCACAGCTTTACGCCCGACGTGATTCGCGAGCGCTACATGAAGGCGTTTGGGACGTCGCTCGCGTAGCGGCTTTGCAACCGACCTGCGTTTCGCGGCAGCATCAATCGTCGGGCGAGGTCGTACCGCGCATGCCCTGACAGTCGATCTGAAAGATCTTGCGGTCGCCGAGCCGCATTGCGCTTAGCGCATTGCCCCACAGGCAGCCGGAGTCGAGGGCCACTACGTCGTCGGATGCGTGCAGGCCGAGCGTCGACCAGTGACCGAAGACGATGTGGCGCCCGGCGCTCGCCCGGCTCGGGACGGCATACCAGGGAAAGTAGCCGGCGGGCAGCAGGCGCGGTGCACTCTTGTGCTTGAAGTCCATCCGCCCCGTGCGCGTGCAAAGGCGCAAGCGCGTCATCGCGTTGATGATGACACGCAGGCGATCGTGGCCGGTCAGATCGTCGTGCCATGCGTCGGGCTGATTGCCGTACATCGCACCCAGCAGTTCGAGATGGTCGGGACCGGCGAGCGCATCTTCCACTTCGGCGGCCAACGACAATGCCTGTTCGATCGTCCATTGCGGCAACAGCCCCGCATGGACCATCGACCAGCCGTCTTGCGCGTGCATGAGTTTGCGGGTGCGCAGCCAGTACAGGAGATCCTCGCGGTCGGGCGCATCGAGGATGTCCTGGAAGGTGTCGCCCTTGTGCAGTCGGGCGTGCCCGGCCGCCACCGTGATGAGATGCAGATCGTGGTTGCCGAGCACGGTCACTGCCCGGTCACCGAGATCCTTGATGAAGCGCAGGGTCGCAAGCGAGTCGGGGCCGCGATTGACCAGATCGCCGACGAACCAGAGCCGATCCTCGACGGCATCGAACTCGATCTTATCGAGCATGCGCTGGAGCGCTTCGAAGCAGCCTTGAATATCTCCGATCGCGTAAGTGGCCATGAAAACGTTTCCAGAAACGAAGAAGGCGCAGCCGTGCTGCGCCTTCGAGGTTACCGCGGAATCAGGGTGCCTACTTCGATTGCCCCACGAGATAATCGACCGCGGCCTTGATTTGGGCATCGGACAAGTCCGCTCCGCCGCCCTTCGGTGGCATCGCGCCCTTGCCCTTGATGCTTGCGGCGTAAAGCGCATCCATGCCCTGCTTGATTCTCGGGGCCCAGCCGGCCTTGTCGCCGGTCTTCGGCGCACCGGCCACGCCTGTCGCGTGGCAGGCCATGCACACCTTGTCGTAGACCGCCTTGCCGTCCACGGCCGTAGCCTGTGTCTGTGCGGGTGCGCCGGCCGGGGCTTTCTCTTCGGCGGCGGGTACTGCAGGGTCTTTCCACGACGCGCCTGACTTATTGGCCATGAACACGATGGCTCTCGCAACCTCGATGTCGCTCAAATCCGGGTTGCCGCCACGGGCCGGCATTTGACGAATCCCTTTGATCGCATCTCGGGTGATCACGTCGAGCCCCTCGGCGATGAGCTTCGCCCATGCGGCCTTATCCCCGGTTTTCGGTGCGTTGAGCGCCCCGGAATCATGGCAGGCTGCGCAGACGGTCTTGTAGACCTCTTCGCCGCTCTTCGCGCCCCCGGCGGCTGCGCCGGCTGCCGATGCCAGGATGACGTCGCCGACCGGCTTGATCCGCTGGGCGACTGCTTCGTCGGTCATGGCGGGATGGTCGCTGTCGTAGCGCGACTGCGACATCACGAGGGTCGAAAGCAGGACGGCCACGGTGATCGGTACGACGAACGCCAGAACAACCACCGTGATCAGCTGCTTGGGCGTTTTGATGAGGGATGTTTCCTCGGTGTGTTGCTCGTTGTGCGGGGCCGCCATGCCAAGTTCCCGAAGTCACTGAAAACGGCCGATTATAGCGACAACCCACCCATGGGTGGGGTCGGCGTCGCAAGCTCACCATGTGCCCGACGAAATCCCGTCGACCGGCGATACGGTTGGACGGCATCGCTCAAACAGGCTAGTATTTTCGGCCCTGCGCCCGTAGCTCAGATGGATAGAGTACAGCCCTCCGAAGGCTGGGGTCGGACGTTCGAATCGTCTCGGGCGCGCCAGAATTCTTTTCCCCGTATTGCAGCGAGGCCACCGGCCCGATTCCGGCGATGGCCATGAGGGTCGTCCCCGTATCGCGCTGTCGTGTGCACCCATGAATCTCATGGCGTCGATGCGAGGGCCGCACTGCCTGTAAACCCCTGTAAACCGTACGATCTGTCGCATCGCCCGGCCCGACGCAACGCTTTGGGCCACGTGACCGCGGGGCGTCATCTCGTCGTGTTCGGCTTCCCATGTGCGCAACGATGCGCGACGACTCGCACGATGCTCACCCCAACTGCCGATGCACGAACTCCGCGATCTTGCCGATGCAGGCCTTCGACTGCGCCGAGTTGGGGTCCTTCTTCACGAACGCCTCGCCCACGCCCTCGAAGAAGTGCAGGTCGACCTGTCCGCCGGCCTGTCGGTAAGCCGCGACGAAGCGATCCAGATTCGGCCGCGGATGGGCGAGATCGTCCGTGCCCTGCAGGTAGATCACCGGCGGCATCGGGCCGCGCTCGCCACGCTCCAAGGCGCGCGTGGGGCTGCCTTCGGACATCGCTGCTTCGGAACCCCAGTACTTGTCGTGCGAAGGGATGACCCTCTTGCCAACCTCGGCGTGGGGGCTGTTCTCCGCGATCAGGCG
>JBIKKL010000008.1:0-24080 GCA_044360365.1 Burkholderiales bacterium
CCATGACAGGGATCGTCGAAGAGAAGGATGCGAGCACGTCCCAGAAGGCTATCCGCGAAGTAAACACCGGAATCATGCTCCTCCCCGCATCACGCCTGGGCGCCTGGCTGAACGGACTCAAGAACGACAATGCTCAAGGGGAGTACTACCTGACCGACGTGGTTCGAAGCGCTCTCTACGACGGCATACCGGTCACGGGTGTTCGCGCCGCGGAGGCCTGGGAGACGCTCGGGATCAATAGCAAGCTGCAGCTTGCTCAGCTGGAGCGCATCCATCAACGCCGGTGCGCCAACGAATTGCTCGCGCGAGGCGTCACGCTTGCCGATCCGGAACGAGTCGACATTCGTGGGACGTTGACCACCGGGATGGATGTACGCATCGACGTCAACTGCATCTTCGAGGGTGCCGTCCGGCTCGGAAATGACGTGAAGATCGGCGCCCACTGCGTGTTGAACAATGTCTCGGTCGCCGATGGGTGCGAGATCCTGCCCTTCAGTCACCTGACCGAAGCAACCATCGGCGAGAATGCCCGCATTGGGCCCTTCTCGCGAATTCGCCCGGGCGCCCAGCTCGGCGCCGATGTGCACATAGGAAATTTCGTCGAAGTCAAAGCAAGCGAACTCGGCGATGGTGCCAAGGTCAATCATCTGTCCTACGTCGGTGATAGTACGGTAGGCAAGAACGTCAACGTCGGGGCTGGAACGATCACCTGCAACTACGACGGCGCGTTCAAGCATCGCACCATCATCGAAGACGACGTCCACATCGGTTCCGACGTTCAGCTCGTTGCGCCGGTGACGGTGGGGCGGGGTGCTACGGTGGGTGCGGGCACGACCGTCTGGAAGAATGTACCCCCAGGCGGTTTGGTGTTGAACACCAAGGATCAGGTCCAGCGCCCTGACTGGAAGCGCCCCAGCAAAGATCGGGGCTGACGAGCCGATATACAGCAACGACACTCCCCGGTACGGACTTTGCCTGGGAGTAGGCTTGTACTAGCAGGCGTGTTAAGGACTTGAGGGCTGCACGATCGATGCGTGCTCGTTCTCGATGCTCCGGCGCCTGAAACTTTCCTCCCCTAGGCGAGGTGCCATCACATGTGCGGAATTGTCGGCGCGGCCTCCAGCCGCAATATCGTCCCCATCCTGATCGAGGGCCTGCGCAGGCTTGAGTACCGGGGCTACGACTCGGCGGGTCTGGCCGTGGTAAGTCAGGGCCTGCAGCGCCTGCGCTCGACGGGTCGGGTCGCGGATCTGGCCGAGCGGGCGAAAACGTCCGGGGTGGAAGGCACGCTCGGTATCGCGCATACCCGATGGGCTACGCATGGGGCGCCGAGTGAACGCAATGCGCACCCCCATATCAGCGGCGATCTTGCGGTCGTTCACAACGGCATCATCGAGAATCATGATGCCATGCGCAAGGCCCTGCAAAACGACGGCTACGAATTCGTCTCGGACACGGACACCGAAGTCATCGCGCACCTGATCGAATCACTGCAAAAGCAGGGAAAGGACCTGTACGAGGCTACCCGGGAGGCGGTCGGCAAACTCGAGGGGGCGTATGCCATCGGTGTGATATGCGCGAAGAATCCCGACACGCTTATCGTCGCTCGAAAAGGTGCCCCACTGCTGCTCGGGTTGGGGGATGGCGAATGCTTTGCTGCCTCGGATGTTTCCGCGCTTTTACAGGTCACCCAGCGTGTGATCTATCTCGAAGAGGGTGACTGCGCAGTCCTCTCGACGAACGGCTATTCGATCAGAAACGCCCAGGGTCAGGAAGTCGAGCGGCAAGTTCATGTGAGTCAACTGTCAGCGCAGTCGATCGAGCTTGGGCCGTATCACCATTACATGCAGAAGGAAATTTTCGAGCAGCCCGGCGCGGTCGCCAATACGCTGGAGAATGTCTTCGGGGCGCGATCGCTTCAACCCGAACTCTTCGGCGTAGAAGCGGCAGCGCTGTTTGACGGCCTGACATCGGTCAACATCGTCGCTTGCGGCACGAGCTATCATGCCGGCGTCGTTGCCCGTTATTGGATCGAGAGTCTGACCGGGCTTCCCTGCAACGTCGAAATCGCGAGCGAGTACCGCTATCGTACAAGCGTCGCCGATCGTACCGGTCTCTTCGTGACCATTTCGCAATCGGGCGAAACGGCCGATACGCTGGCGGCTCTAGCCCATGCCACCAGCCTGGGCTACGAGCGCACGTTGACGATATGCAATGTGCCCGAATCGGCGTTGATGCGCCAATCACGCCTGCGGTATCTGACCCGTGCGGGCCCGGAAATCGGTGTAGCTTCGACCAAAGCATTTACGACCCAACTCGCATCGCTCTTTCTGCTCACGCTGGTGCTTGCACGTTGTAGGGGGCGCCTGAGTGCGGAGGAGGAGGCAAAGCATCTCGCGGCGTTGCGACACCTGCCCGCCGCCCTGCAGGTGGTTCTTCAGGTCGAGGAGCGGGTGATCGCATGGGCCAAGCGCTTTGCATCCAAGCACCACGCATTGTTCCTCGGTCGTGGAATCCACTACCCGATCGCGATGGAAGGGGCTCTGAAGCTGAAGGAGATCTCCTACATCCATGCGGAGGCCTACGCTGCGGGCGAACTCAAGCACGGCCCCCTTGCGCTCGTCGATGCAGACATGCCGGTCGTGACTGTCGCACCGAACGACTCGCTGTTGGAGAAGCTCAAGTCGAACATGCAGGAAGTGCGCGCACGTGGAGGCGAGCTTTACGTATTCGCCGACGAAAACACCCACATCGAGGAGTCTGATGGGGTCCACGTAATCAATCTGACGGATCACGCCGGGTTGCTCTCGCCCATCCTTCACGTAGTCCCGCTGCAGCTTCTTGCGTATCACGCCGCGTTGCAGAAGGGAACAGACGTCGACAAGCCTCGAAATCTTGCGAAGTCAGTCACGGTGGAATGAAGGTCTTCCGGTGACTTCGGCCCGTGTCGATAGGCACGGGCTGCGCGCAAAGTTGCGCGGACTCTTTGCGCCAACCGGGACGGCGTTTTTGCTAGCGTCGCGAGCGGGCCAGTTCGACCAGTGACTGAACGACGGGGATGATGAGCGAGATGTCATCGGTCATTCCGCTCGAGGTCAGATAGCGACCATCGACAACGATGGAAGGGGTGCCCTGAATGTCGTAAGCGGCGGTCAGCTTGCGCGCTTCCTCGACTTTGCGTGTGGTTTCTGCCGATTGATAGATCTCCAGCCAGCGCTGACGATCTATGCCGTGTTTCGCGGCCCAGTCGGCCATGACGTCCGGCTTGCTCATGTGCAGCTTTTCGTTGTGGTAGCTCTTGTAGACTTCGTCGTGCAACCGTTCCACTTCGCCGAGCGCTTCCAGGGTGTAGTACGTCCGCGCGAGCGGCACCCAGATATCGCGGCGGATCGCTGGCACGCGCCGAAAGACGACCTCCCCGCCTTGCGCTTTGCGCCATGATTCGAGTGCAGGACGCAATTCATTGCAATAGGGACACGCATAAAAGAAGAAATCAATGACTTCGATGCGGCTGGCGTCGACGACGGGCTGGGGTTTGATCTCGCGATAGTTGTCCCCGCGCTTCAGCGTGATCTTGGCCGGCGTTGTTTGCGCCAGTACCGACGAGAAGCCGAGGCAGCAAAAAAACAGCAGGAACGCGCGGGCGACTAGGCATTGCATGGCTGTTCTCCCGGGTTGCGAATCGCGTGAAAGCCTGGAGCTACTTTTTCGCTGGCGTTGCTTTGCGTGCCATCGCGACGAGCTCGTTCATGACCTCGCCGAAGCGCTGATAGTCGATCTTGTCGCCTTTGGGGGTCATCGAGGGACCGGTGAGGTAGCGGCCTCCAATAACGACCGACGGTGTTCCAGTGATGTTGTACGCCCGGGTGAGCTGCAGTGAGCGCTGGGCCTTCGTCTGCACTGCGAACGAATCGAACGCTGCACCGAGCTTGTTCACGTCGATACCACGTCGACCCGCCCAGTCCAGCAGGATCTTGCGTTCGCCGAGATTCGCGTTCTGCTGGTGTACCGTGTTGAAGACGTCGTCGTGAAATTTCTCAAGGGCGCCGATGGCTTCCAGGGCATAGTAGGTTCTAGTGAGTGGTACCCAGGATTCGCGGAAGATAGTGGGCATGCGGCGGAATTCGACATCCTTGGGTGCGGATTTCAACCACGCTTTGAGTGCCGGCTGGAACGAATAGCAATGCCCGCAACCATAGTAGAAGAATTCGATGACCTCGACCTTCTTGGGATCGGTGCCCTCGAGCGGCGGCAGTGCCGGCTCGATCAAGGTGTATTCCTTGTCCCTCACCGGGGGCGCCGCCAGGCTCGTGGGTGTCCAGGCCACGAACGCGAGTGCGGTCGCTGCTGCCGCAATCCATTTCCCGATCATCGTCTCTCCTAATCGTTTGGGGCGCGCCGTTGCGGGGCCGGCCGTACGCCGTCAGTTCGCCTTTTCGCGACCCTTGATCAGAGTACTGTCGATGCCGTTTTGTTTCAGGATGTCGCGCGTGCGGTTGACTTCGTCCACCTTGCTGAATGGACCGATTCGGACACGATGGAAAGTTCCGCGATCACCGCTTGGTCCGGTTTGAACCGAAGCTTCGATACCGAGCATCCCCAGTCGCGCCCTCATGTTGTCGGCGTCCGTAGGGTTCTGGAAGGCACCGGCCTGTAGAAAGAATTGCTCCTTCGAAACTGTTGCAGCCGGCGGCTGTTCCGCTTCCTTCTCTGGCGCGGGCGGAGGCACTGGAGCCGACTTGGACTTGGGCGGATCGTCTGCGCCGGGGAGGATATTGTAGAAGTCGAAGCGCGGCTTGTCGTCGGACTTGTCCGGGGCGGGATCGCCAGCTTTGGTCGACGGGGCAGCCTTGATCCTGTCCTCGGATTTCGCCGGGGCTTCGATGCCCTTGCCCTTCGATACGAAGGGGCCAGGGACTTTATTGAGATACAGGGCGACGCCCAAAGCGATCGCCAAACCGAGAAGCAAGCCGATCAGGATGCCGACGAGCAGCGAACTGCCTGATCCTGACGATGGCGCTTTCTTGCTGCGGTTCGGGGGTTTGTAGTCGCGGGTCATGGCCCGGGGAAGTATGGCATCGGACGACGCGCGATATTACATTTTTTCCGGGGCGCTTACACCCAAGAGGGTCAGACCGTTTCGCAATCCTTGTCGCACGGCGGCGACGAGGGCGAGACGTGCTTGCCGCACTGACGGGTCATCCACGAGGAATGGGACGGCATTGTAGTAGCTGTGGAAGTCTGCGCAGAGCTCCCTCAGGTAGAAGGCGATGAGGTGTGGTGAGAGTTCGCGGGCAGCGGCGGTCACGATCTCAGGATATTCCCCGAGGCGACGCGCCAATGCGATTTCCTGCGCTTCCCGCAGCTGCGCGAGGTCGGCGCCTGCCAACACTGTGGGATCGCCCCCCCAGTTTGCCAGGACGCTACAAATGCGGGCATGCGCATACTGGAGATAGTAGACCGGATTGTCGAGACTCTGACTCTTGGCGAGATCGAGGTCGAAATCGAGATGCTGGTCGCTCTTGCGCAGCACATAGAAGAAGCGTGCCGCGTCGTTTCCGACTTCGCCGCGCAGTTCGCGCAGCGTGACGAACTGGCCCGCGCGAGTGGACATCGAGACCTTCTCGCCGCCCCGATACAGGACGGCGAACTGCACCAATGCCACGTGCAGCCGTTGCGCATCGGCGCCGCTTGCCTGCAGCGCACCCTTGACGCGGGGGATATAGCCGTGATGATCGGCGCCCCAAACGTCGATGACGCGGGCAAACCCGCGTTCGAATTTGTCGAGGTGATAAGCGATGTCCGACGCAAAGTAGGTATAGACCCCGTTCTCCCGACGGATCACGCGGTCCTTCTCGTCGCCGAATGCCGTGGAACGAAACCAAAGCGCGCCGTCGTGCACATAGGTGTGTCCCGCGGACTCCAGCTTCGTGACGGCTTGTTCGACCTTGCCATCGGCGTAGAGCGACTGTTCGGAGAACCAGCGGTCGAATGTGACGCCGAACTCTTCGAGATCCTGGCGGCAGTCGGACAGTTGCGCTTCCAGAGCAAAGCCGTGGACGACTGCGTAGTCCGTACCCAGGAGCGACTTGGCGGTTGCAATGAGGGCGTCCACGGTCTGCTCGGCGTCACTGACGTTGTCGCCGTCGGCATCCACGTGTCGACGCCCGTGTACGAGCAGCTTCACGCTGGTCGATTCCACTTCGCTGGCGGGGCGCACGTAGCGTTCGCCATCCCGAGCCCGAAGCTGCGCCGCCATTGCTCGAACGTAGTCGCCCTGGTACGCGTTCGACGGAAACGCAAGCGCGACACCGGCGAGTTCCAGATAACGCAACCAGGTAGACAGCGCCAGAATGTCCATCTGGCGTCCGGCATCGTTGACGTAATACTCGCGCGTGACGGTGTAACCCGCAGCAACCAGGATGTTCGCGATGCATGCGCCGTACGCGGCACCTCGCCCATGACCGACATGGAGGGGGCCCGTCGGATTCGCCGAAACAAACTCGACTTGGACGGAACTGCCTCCGCCTGCTTCGGAACATCCGAACGCGGAGCCCGATGCGAGTGCACTGCGAACGACGCGTACTTTGGCCTGAGGGTGCAGCTTGAAATTGATGAAGCCGGCTCCTGCGACTTCGACCCCGGCGACGTCATGGGCGGGCGGCATGGCATCCACCAACGCCTGCGCAATGGCTCGGGGGGGTTGCTTCAGCTCTCGTGCCAGCTGAAGCGCTATGTTGCAGGCATAGTCGCCATGGCTCGCCTGCTTGGGCCGGTCGAGTGTCAAGGCGATGTCGCGAGATGCGGGCGCGACCTTGGCAAGGGCGGCGCGAAGCTGGTCGAGAACTTGTGTCTGCAGTGGATCGGTCACGGGAGAACGAACACAGGAATTGCGGTGTGATCGCGGGATACTCGGGGGCTGAATTCTAGCATGCGGGGGTCGAGTGCCTTTCTCACAGGCTGAGCGGATCGACGTCGATGCCCCAACGTGCTCCGTAAGCACGCATCTCGACCAGCTTCGCGGACCAGCAATCGAGAAATGCGTGCAACGAGGAACGGGCATCGGACTGGACCAAGAGTTGAGCCCGCTCCTTTCCCTTCAGACGTTCCATCGCGGCAGGGGTTGGTTCGAATACCTCCACGTCTTGCGCCATCCCGGCGGCAAGCTGGGCTGCTTGCGCCAGAAAGTCGAGCGCGTGTTTCAGTTGCGTCGCCTCGGCTCGCAGCACCGCCTGATGGACGAACGGTGGAAAGCGGGCAAGCTTGCGTTCCTCCAGCAATGTCCGGGCGAACCCCGTGTAGTCATGGGCCTGCACGGCGCGAAAAAGAGGATGTGTCGGAAACTGCGTTTGAATGAGGACTTCCCCCGGCACCCGCCCGCGACCGGCGCGACCGGCCACCTGGATCAATTGAGCGAACAGATGCTCCGAGGCGCGGAAGTCGGTGCTGTACAACGACTGGTCCGCGTTCAAGACGCAGACGAGACCCAGCCCGGGGAAATCGTGGCCCTTGGAGAGCAGTTGCGTCCCGACGAGGATATCCACATCGCCTCGTTCAACGCTGCTTCGCATGTCCTTCCATGCATCCTTCGCCCGAGTGGTATCGCGATCGACGCGCAGGATTCGTGCGCCTGGGAATGCTTCGGCCACCGCCGCTTCGACGCGCTGGGTGCCATACCCGATCGGGTGCAGGTCCACGTTGCCGCAACTCGCACAGGCGGCAGGGACCGGCTCCGCGTGCCCACAGTGGTGGCACATCAGCCGCAATCGGGGCCGATGCAGGACCAATCGGGCGGAACAGCGATGACAACTCGGGGCCCAGGCGCAGGCACTACAGACGAGCACAGGCGCATAGCCGCGGCGATTGATGAAGATGAGCACCTGCTCTTGCCGCTCGAGCCGGGTGCGGACCGCCGCCAGGACCTCTTCGCTCAAGCCTCGCATCCGCTCTCCCATCGCTATCGTCCGTACTGACGGCAGCGGCGCATCGTTCGCACGATGCGTGAGCGTCAACATCCGGTACCGTCCGCGTATTGCGGCTTGGTACGACTCGAGCGATGGGGTTGCCGAACCAAGAACGACGGGAACACTCCGCTGCCGGGCTCGCCAGACGGCGAGGTCGCGTGCCGAATATCGCATGCCTTCGATTTGCTTGTACGAGGCATCGTGTTCTTCATCGACGACAATCAGCCCGAGGCGAGGCATCGGCGTGAAGACCGCAGATCGGGTCCCGAGAACGATGTGCGCAGAACCGTCATGCGCGGCCAGCCAATGACGCATTCGGTCGCCATCGGATAGACCGCTGTGCATCGTCACGAGGCGCCATTGGGCGAAACGGGCTCGCACGCTGCTCTCGAGTTGCGGGGTGAGCCCGATCTCCGGCACGAGCAGCAGTATTTGGCGTCCCGCGCCAAGCATCGCGTTCATCGCGTGCAGATAGACTTCCGTCTTCCCGCTTCCGGTGATGCCATGGAGCAACCAGGCGTGGAACTGATTCGCTTCGGCGACGATGGCGTCCACCGCGGTGCGCTGCTGCTCGGTCAGTGCCGGGCGCACGATCGAATCGCTGCTGTCCGTGACATGCCGTGCTTCGCCCGTCGTTTGGTCCGGATCGGCTTGGGCCCAGCCCTTTTCGAGCAGCGCCTTGAGCACTCGACGGTCGTTCGCATCCATTGCGTCAATCGCATCGGCGTCGAAGCGCGGCACGTCGCAGAGGCGTTTGAGCAGTCGAGCAAGTGCCGGCGCTCGCTTGAGTCCCTCGTCGAGTGCCCTTCGGCCCATCGAGGTTGCGACGACTGCATACCGCTGTCGAATCGTTGTGGGGCGCTGGGAACGGAACCGGGCAGGCAAGGCGCCAGCAACGACTTCGCCGATCGGATGATGGTAGTAGTCGCTGCAGAAGCGAAGCAGGCTGAGGACATCACCCGGCATTGGGGGCATGTCGCGCAGGATTTCTTCGGCGGGCCTGACGTTTTCGGGGGCTATCGCGGACACTGCGCCGATCCCCATGATGATGCCCACGATGTGCTTGCGCCCGAAAGGCACGCGGACCCGGCAGCCGACGTCCTCGGGTCGAACGTGATCGGCGCGGTAGTCGAACAGCGTCGGTAGCGGGACATCGAGAGCGACTTGGATGTAGGTCATCAGGGCATCAAAGCTGGAGAATCAGTGAGCTACGGCGTACCGTTCATCCTGTGGATAAAACTGTTGATGATTTCGTCCGGTACCGAACACCTGCTCCTTCAAAATGTGTATCCACCTTAGATCGATGGTGGTTGTCGTTCAATAACAAGATGTTGCGCCTACATTGCCGAGGTGGGCGAGGCGTCGATGCAGGCCATGGCCCGCGAAGGCTTGCTGTGCATAACTTTCAGGGGAGGGATCCCGGCAACCCGCGATTGCCAAGGGTTTGCGGGGTGGCTGCCCGGAAAGCCGCGCTACGTAACGTGGTACGGACGGCTTAACTGGTGAACCGCATCCACCAACGCTTTCACGTGCTCGGGCGGCGTGAACTGCGATACGCCGTGGCCAAGATTGAATACGTGTCCGGCCCCGGATCCGAAGGAAGCCAGTACGGCTGCCGCCTGCTTTTCAATGACCTCGGGGGAGGTCATCATGATCGCAGGATCCAGGTTGCCCTGAAGGGCCACCTTGTTGCCGATGCGCCGGCGTGCTGCGGCGAGGTCGATGGTCCAGTCCAGCCCGACCGCGTCGCAGCCCGAGGCGGCGATTCCTTCGAGCCACAAACCCCCGCCCTTGGTGAAGACGATGACGGGCACGCGTTCACCTGCGTGCTGCCGCGTCAAGCCGGAGACGATCTGGGACATGTAGTTGAGTGAAAACTCTTCGTACGCGGCCTCGGAGAGCGATCCGCCCCAGGTGTCGAACAGCATGACGGCTTGGGCGCCGTGCTCGATCTGCGCATTAAGGTACGCCGTCACGGATTCAGCCGTGACCGTCAAAATGTGATGCAGCAGATCGGGGCGCCCGTAGAGCATCTTCTTGAGCGTGACGAAGTCGGTCCCGGAGCGGCCTTCCACCATATAGCACGCCAGTGTGAACGGGCTGCCCGAAAAGCCGATCAGCGGTACGCTATCCGCCAGCGCCTTGCGACACTGCGCCACCGCATCGAGGACGTAACGAAGGTGCGCATCGGGATCCGTACGATCAAGATTCCTGATCTCCCATTCCTCCCGCAGCGGCCGCTCGAACCGAGGACCCTCCCCTTCGGCGAAATAGAGACCGAGGCCCATGGCGTCGGGAATGGTCAGGATGTCGGAAAAAACGATGGCCGCATCAAGGTCGAACCGTGCGAGGGGTTGAAGGGTGACTTCAGTCGCCAGATCGGGATTGCGACAGAGATCGAGAAAGCTCCCCGCCCTGGCGCGCGTTTGGTTGTACTCGGGCAGGTAACGGCCCGCCTGCCGCATGATCCAGACGGGTGTATACGGCGTCGGCTGCCGCAGCAAAGCGCGAAGGAAAGTATCGTTGCGCGGACGCGTCATGGCAGCGGCAGCCCTCTCAAGGGGGAAGTCTTAACCGATGATCCCGTCAACGCGGAAGCGTCGAGTGTCCCATCAGAAACTCGTCAACGGCATGCGCACACTGACGGCCTTCGCGAATCGCCCATACGACGAGCGATTGTCCGCGCCTCGCATCGCCGGCGGCGAATACGTTTTTGGCCGAGGTCCGATACGCGGACGAGCCGTCGGTGTCGGCGCGAGCATTGCCGCGGTTGTCTCGTTCGATCCCGAAAGCGTCGAGGGCTCGAGCAACCGGGGAAACGAAGCCCATCGCGAGCAACACCAGATCGGCACGCATCTCGAACTCGCTGCCCGGGACTTCCACCATGCGCATCGCGCCGGTGTCCGGATTCTTGTCCCAATCGACTCGAACGGCGATGAGTTTGGAAACTTTCCCATCCGTACCTTCGAAACGCTTGGTGCTTATCGACCAATCCCGATCGCATCCTTCTTCATGCGAGGAAGACGAGCGCAATCGAATCGGCCAGTACGGCCAAACCGGATTCGTACTCGGCGAGGGTGGCATCGGCAGCAACTCGAACTGAGCGACCGATGCGGCGCCGTGACGATTGGAGGTGCCGACACAATCCGAGCCTGTATCTCCGCCTCCGATCACGACGACATGCTTGCCGGCGGCGTTTAGCTCCGGGACTTCCTGATCGCCGGCGACTCTGCGATTCTGCAAGGGCAGAAAATCCATCGCGAAGTGGATGCCGACGAGGTTGCGGCCGGGGATCGGCAAGTCGCGCGGCTGCTCGGCCCCTGCGGCGATCACGACCGCATCGAAGTCCGCCATGAGCTTTTGAGCGTCGATTGACGCCGGCGCTTCGTTTCCAGCGCCGGCAGGAACATCGCCCACGCTACTGTTGGTTCGGAATTCGACGCCTTCAGCTTTCATTTGCTCGAGCCGACGATCGATCAGGGACTTCTCCATTTTGAAGTCCGGGATACCGTACCGAAGCAAGCCGCCTACGCGGCTGTTCTTTTCGAAGACAACGACATCATGCCCGGCGCGCGCCAACTGTTGGGCACACGCGAGTCCCGCGGGGCCGGAACCGACAATGGCCACTCGCTTCCCCGTGCGCTGCACAGCGGGACGGGGTACGACCCAGCCCTGTTCCCAGGCTTTGTCGATGATTGCGTGTTCGATCGACTTGATACCGACCGGATCGTTATTGATGCGCAGGGTGCAGGCTTCCTCGCAAGGTGCCGGGCAGACGCGTCCGGTGAACTCCGGAAAGTTGTTCGTCGAATGCAAGACATCGATCGCACTCTGCCACGCCCCCCGAAACACGAGATCATTCCAATCGGGAATGATGTTGTTGATCGGGCAGCCGCTCATGCAGAAGGGCGTCCCGCAATCCATGCACCGGGCACCCTGGATGCCTGCCTGCTCGTCGGTGAGATGCCCCACGAACTCGCGCCAGTGTTTGACGCGCTGTATTGGCGCTTCAGAAGCTTCGCTCAGACGCTGGAACTCGAGGAATCCGGTAACCTTGCCCATCTTGCATCATCCTAAATATTCGTCGTGCATCGACATGCCCGCCTCGGCGAAGCGGGCGTGAGCCGCCACCCTGGTTACGCGGCAAGCTTGCTGTTTTTCGCGGCCATCTCGGTGAGCGCCCGACGGTACTCGTTCGGAAACACCTTCACGAACTGCTCGCGGGCCTCGCTCCAATTAGCCAGAATGACCTCGGCTCGTTTACTGCCCGTAAGCTTGACGTGATTCTCGATCATTTCCCGAAGCAACGATTCGTCGCTTCGACCCATGTGCCATAGCGCGCGATCGAGCTTGGCTTCCTGCTCGTTCTCGGCAAGCACTTTATCCAGGGCAACCATCGACGCATTGCAGCGCTGGAAGAAGTCTCCGTCCGGGTCGAACACATAGGCAACGCCGCCGCTCATGCCGGCCGCGAAGTTGCGGCCCGTCGCGCCTAATACGACGATCGTGCCGCCTGTCATGTACTCGCATCCGTGGTCGCCCACGCCCTCGACGACTGCAAGTGCGCCGGAATTGCGAACGGCAAAGCGCTCGCCGGCTACACCGCGAAAATACGCCTCACCTTCGATGGCCCCATAGAGAACAACGTTGCCGGTGATGATGTTTTGTGCCGGTTCGCCGCGGAATTTCGGCGAGGGCTGAACGATGATCCGCCCGCCCGATAAACCCTTGCCGCAGTAGTCGTTCGTGTCGCCAGTGATTTCGAGCGTGACCCGCCGTGCCAGGAAGGCGCCGAAGCTCTGCCCTGCCGATCCGGCGAAGCGAACATGCAACGGCGCGGTCTCGGGCAAGCCCTCGTGGCCCCAACGACGAGCAATCTCGCCCGATAGCATGGTGCCGACGGTACGGTTGATATTGCGTATCGGCATGTCGATCTCGACCGGCTTGCGGCCTTCGATGGCATCCATCGCCAGTTCGATCAAGCGGACGTCGAGCGCCTTGTCGAGCCCATGGTCCTGCGTTTCGCAGTGGAACCGTGCGACTTCGGGACCCACGGCCGGCTGGTGGAAGATCCGGCTGAAGTCGAGTCCCTTGGCCTTCCAGTGCTCGATCCCCTTCTTCATGTCGAGGAGGTCGGCGCGCCCGATTAGCTCATCGAACGATCGGATGCCCAGTTTAGCCATCAGCTCGCGGGCTTCCTCGGCGACGAAGAAGAGGAAATTGACGACGTGTTCGGGTTTGCCGGCAAACTTCTTGCGAAGCACCGGATCCTGAGTGGCGATGCCGACCGGGCAGGTGTTCAGGTGACACTTGCGCATCATGATGCAGCCTTCGGCGACTAGGGGTGCTGTTGCGAAGCCGAATTCGTCGGCACCCAACATGGCGCCGATCACGACGTCGCGGCCGGTCTTCATTTGCCCATCGACCTGAACGGCGATTCGGCTGCGAAGGCGATTGAGCACGAGCGTCTGCTGCGTCTCGGCGAGACCCAGTTCCCACGGTGTCCCCGCGTGCTTGATCGATGACCAGGGACTGGCTCCCGTACCCCCATCATGGCCGGAGATCGTGACATGGTCGGCCTTCGCCTTGGCGACGCCGGCAGCCACGGTACCGACGCCCACTTCGGAGACCAGTTTCACGGAAATGGATGCACGCGAGTTGGCGTTCTTCAAGTCGTGAATGAGCTGGGCGAGGTCTTCGATGGAGTAGATGTCGTGATGCGGCGGAGGAGAGATGAGTTCTACGCCCGGCGTCGAGTAGCGCAGCTCGGCGATGTACTCGGACACCTTTCGGCCGGGCAACTGCCCTCCTTCGCCGGGCTTCGCCCCCTGCGCCATCTTGATCTGGATCTGTTCGGCGCTCGACAGGTACTCTGCAGTCACGCCGAATCGGCCCGAGGCCACTTGCTTGATCTTCGACTTGAGGGAATCGCCTTCCTTGAGCGGCAGATCGACCTCGATTCGTCCATCGCCCAGCCGGCCTTGAAGCGTTTCGCCGGCCTTGACCGGCGCGTAGCGACGACGGTCTTCGCCGCCCTCGCCCGTGTTCGACTTGCCGCCGATGCGATTCATCGCGATGGCGAGCGTTGTGTGAGCTTCGGTCGAGATGGATCCGAGCGACATCGCACCGGTCGAGAAGCGCTTCACGATCGACGCTGCAGATTCGACTTCATCGAGCGGCACCGGCGTACAGCGGCCGAAGCGGAAGTCGAACAATCCGCGGAACGTCATCATGCGCTTGGATTGATCGTTGATGATCGTCGCATACTCGCGGAAGGTCGAAAAGCTGCCTTCGCGTGCGGCGCTTTGGAGCTTCGCGATGGCATCCGGCGTCCACATGTGCTCCTCGCCACGGCTGCGCCACGCATACTCGCCGCCGGCGTCCAGTGCGTTGGCGAGAACCGGGTCGTTACCGAAGGCGGCCTTGTGCACGCCGATCGCTTCTTCGGCGACTTCGAACACTCCGATGCCTTCCACGTTCGAGGTGGTCCCGGTGAAGTACTTCTCGACCAGCGCCTTCGACAGACCGACGGCCTCGAAGATCTGGGCACCGGTGTACGACATGTACGTCGAAATGCCCATCTTGGACATGACCTTGCGCAAGCCCTTGCCGACCCCCTTGATGAAATTCTTGCAGGCTTTCGCGCCATCCACGCCGGCACCGAGCTTCCCCGACTCTGCGAGCTCGATACATGTTTCGAAGGCGAGGTAGGGATGCACGGCTTCTGCGCCATATCCGCCCAGAAGCGCGAAGTGGTGCACTTCGCGGGCGGAGCCTGTCTCGACCACCAAACCGGTCGATGTGCGCAAGCCACGGTTAACCAGATGCTGGTGAATGGCGGACAGCGCGAGCAGCGCAGGAATCGCGACGTGCTCCGAATCGACTTTCCGGTCCGAGAGAATGATGATGCTGTCGCCGGAGCGGACGGCATCTTCGGCTTGTGCGGCAAGGGACGCCAGACGCGCCTCGATTGCTTCCTTGCCCCAGGCAACGGGATAGGTCGTATCCAGTTCGAACGACTTGAATTTGCCGTCGGTGTAGCGTTCGATGTGGCGAATCGTCTCCATCTGCTCGAAGTCGAGAACAGGCTGGCTGATCTCCAGGCGCAGCGGGGGATTGGTCTCGTCGATCCCGAGCAGATTGGGTTTGGGGCCGACGAACGAGACCAGCGACATCACGAGTTCTTCGCGAATCGGGTCGATCGGCGGATTCGTCACCTGGGCGAAGAGCTGCTTGAAGTAGTGATAGAGAGTCTTGTCCTTCGATGACAAGACGGCGAGCGGCGAATCGTTGCCCATCGAACCGATGGCTTCTTCGCCATTGGTAGCGAGGGCAGACAGGATGAACTTGATGTCTTCTTGCGTATAGCCGAAAGCCTGTTGGCGATCGAGCATGGATTCGCGCGGCTCCGGGCGGCGCTCGTTGGGAGGAGGCAGATCGTCCAGTTTGACGGATATCCGCTCGATCCACTCGCTGTATGGCTTGGCCGCCGACAGCGTTTCCTTGAGCTCCTTGTCGTCGATGATGCGACCACGCTCCAGATCGACGAGAAACATCTTGCCCGGCTGTAACCGCCACTTCTTGATGATTCGATCTTCGGGAACGGGCAAGACGCCAGCTTCTGAAGCCATGATCACGAGATCGTCGTCCGTCACCACGTATCGGGCGGGCCGCAGGCCGTTGCGGTCGAGCGTGGCGCCGATCTGGCGGCCATCGGTGAAGGCGATCGCCGCAGGGCCGTCCCACGGCTCCATCATCGCCGCGTGATACTCGTAAAACGCGCGGCGCGCGGGATCCATCAGCGTGTGGCCTTCCCACGCTTCGGGGATCATCATCATCATCGCGTGAGCAACCGAGTATCCGCTCATCACGAGCAGTTCGAGCGCATTGTCGAAACTTGCCGAGTCCGACTGACCGGGATAGATCAGCGGCCAAAGTTTTTCGACATCGCTACCGAGGATGGGACTCGAGATTGCCCCCTGGCGGGCGCGAATCCAGTTTACGTTGCCGCGCAGCGTATTGATCTCACCATTGTGAGCGATCAGCCGGAAGGGATGCGCCAGATTCCATGCCGGAAACGTATTCGTCGAAAATCGCTGGTGGACCAGCGAAAGTGCCGAAACGAAACGGGAATCCTGCAGATCCTTGTAGTACGTGCCGACTTCGTCGGCCATCAGCATGCCCTTGTACACAATCGTACGGGCGGACATGGAGACGAAGTAAAACTCCTTGCTATGAGCCAGCTTCAACGCCTGAATGGCGTGTCCGGCGCTCTTGCGGATGACGTAAAGTTTGCGTTCGAGCGCGTCCGTGACGGTTACACCCGGGCCCCGCCGGATGAACACCTGCCGTATTACGGGCTCCAGCGCCTTGACGGATTCTCCGAGGTTCGAGCTATCGACGGGCACGTCCCGCCAGCCAAGCAATACTTGTCCCTCGTCCTTGATGGCGCGCTCGATCTCGTACTCGCAAGCGATCCGCGACGCAGGTTCGCGAGGCAGGAAAACCATCCCGACCCCGTACTGGCCCAGAGGGGGGAGTTTGATGTTCTGACGCGCGAGTTCTTCGCGAAAGAAGCGGTCAGGCATTTGCACCAAAATGCCGGCGCCGTCGCTTGCCTTGGGATCGGCCCCGACCGCACCGCGGTGCGTCAAATTCTTCAGGATGAGGAGGCCTTGCTCGACGATCTCGTGCGTCTTCTGGCCCTTGATGTGACAGATGAAGCCGACGCCGCACGCGTCGTGTTCATTGGCGGGATCGTAGAGCCCCTGCGCTTGCGGTGGCATGAATGCATCCACGGCACGTCTCCTGAAGCATCGGCGGCGAAGTTTTTGCGCCGCACCAAATTGTGGGGAAAGCGTTACAGTGTAACGCGCACCGGTACGCGCCACAATAAACGGTCGCGGGATTCAGCCCTCGGCAGGCGCGCTCATCCGCGTCGCGTAGTGCATGTCCATCAGGAGCGGCGAAACCCTCCGATTCCGCAACCGGCTACGGATACCCCAATCAGATCTCGGCCACTGCAAACAGTCTCCGGTGCTCGCGAATCGCGTAGCGGTCGGTCATGCCGGCGATGTAATCCGCAATGGCACGCTCCAAAGGCTGGCCCTCGGCAGGCTCTCTATATTGAGGCGGGAGCATCTTGGGATCGGCCTGGAAAGCTTCGAACAGGTCTTTCACGATTCGGCGGGCCTTGTTTGCCATTCGGGCCACCAGATAGTGCTGGTATAGATCGCGCCGCAGGAACTGCTTCAGCGCCTGCTGCTCGGCAGCCATTGCATCGCTGAAACACACCATGGGACGGTGAGCTCCCCGTACTTCGGCGAGCGAGCGTACACCCGAACGGCGAATGTTCTCCTGACTCGTGCGAATCAGATCGCCGATCAACGCGTTGATCATTCGACGAATTGTTTCGTGGATGAGCCGACGGTCGACGAGGTCGGGATACAGCTTTTGCACGATACCGAGGGGGCGAGCGAACGCGGGTACCTCCCGGAGTTGCTCGAGCATCAGCAATCCCGAACGCAGACCATCGTCGATGTCGTGATTGTTGTAAGCCACCTCATCCGCGATATTCGCGATCTGCGCTTCGAGAGACGGCTGCTGTTTGCGCAGGAAGCGCTGGCCCAGATCGCCAAGCCGTCTTGCATTGGCGGCGGAGCAGTGCTTGAGAATGCCTTCGCGGGTTTCGAACGTGAGGTTGAGGCCGTCGAAAGCCGCGTAACGCGTTTCGAGCAGATCGACGACGCGCAGCGATTGCAGGTTGTGTTCGAAGCCGCCGTACTTTCGCATGCAGGCATGGAGGGCATCCTGGCCGGCGTGACCGAACGGCGTGTGACCGAGGTCGTGAGCGAGGCAGATCGCTTCGGTCAAATCCTCGTTGAGTTCGAGTGCCCGGGCGATTGAACGCCCGATTTGCGCGACCTCGATGCTGTGGGTCAGGCGGGTACGATAGAGGTCGCCTTCGTGATTGACGAAGACCTGCGTCTTGTATTCGAGGCGACGGAACGCCGTGGAATGAACGATTCGGTCACGATCCCGCTGGAACTCGTTTCGGCCTTCGGGAGCCTCTTCCGGGAATCGCCGGCCGAGCGTTCGCGCAGGGTCGGTCGCGTACGCTGCAAGTTCAGGCATCGAAGGTACAGGTGTCCAAGACTTCGACGAGCGCTTCCTGGGGAAAGTCCGAGGTAAGGAACGCGCTACCCAATGCTTTGAACAGGACCAAACGCAGCCGACCTGCGTCGACTTTCTTGTCGTGCCCCATCAGTTCGAGGTAGCGGTCGACACCGAGCCGGGGTGGCCGGACCGGTAGGCGCGCGGCAACGAGGACGTTCCGAACGCGGTCGACGTCGGCCCGCGTAATCATTCCCATGCGCGACGACAACTCGGCCGCCAGGACCGTGCCGGCCGCGACCGCTTCTCCATGCAGCCACTTGCCGTATCCCAGGCCGGACTCGATCGCATGACCGAAGGTATGCCCAAGGTTGAGTAGCGCGCGCTCGCCGGTTTCGCGCTCGTCCGCGGCGACGACTTCCGCCTTGTGCTCGCATGAACGCAGAACTGCGTACGCAAGTGCTTCTCGATTCCGCTCGAGAAGCCGTGACATGTTGGCCTCGATCCATTCGAGAAAAGTGAGGTCCCGGATAAAGCCATACTTGATGACTTCAGCCAACCCGGCCGACAGTTCTCGATCGGGCAGGGTGTCCAAACAGGAGGTATCGGCAAGCACCAATCTCGGTTGGTAGAACGCGCCGATCATGTTCTTGCCGAGCGGATGATTGATGGCAGTCTTGCCGCCCACCGAGGAATCCACCAAAGCGAGCATCGTTGTGGGGACCTGGATGAACGGCATGCCGCGTTGATAGGCGGCGGCCGCAAAGCCCCCGATGTCTCCGATGACCCCGCCGCCAAGTGCGATGAGCGTGGTATTGCGTTCGCAGCGCGCTTGCAGAAGCGCATCGAACACTTGGTTCAGCGTCTCCCAGGTCTTGAATTCCTCTCCGTCCGGGAGGGTGATGCGGAGGGCTTTTACGCCTGACGCTTCCAGCGCAGCGGCGAAGCGATCCAGATAAAGCGGCCCGACGGTCGTGTTGGTGACGATTGCCGCCCGCTTCTGCGGCAGATGGGGCAGAACGAGGTCGGCACGAGTCAGAAGCCCTTCGCCGATATGAATCGGGTAGCTGCGCTCCCCGAGGGAGACATCCACGGTACAGATCGAGGAACTCATCGGTGCAATGCCTGTAGTGAACCGGCTGGCGCTTGGGTGGGGAAGCCGGACTTGGCGCGATCCCGCAGTTCGCGCTCGATGCGCGATACGAGCGATCGGATCGCCTGATTCCCCGTGTCGACGATGAGATGCGCACAGTCGCGGTAGAAGGGATCCCGGATGCGAAGCAGTTCTTCCAGTTTTGCCAGTGGGTCGGAGGTTCGCAGCAACGGGCGGTTTCGGTCGTGGCGAGTTCGAAAATACAACTCGGTCGGCGCTGCCCGCAGATAGATCACCGTCCCCGTCGAATGCAGGACAGCGCGATTTTGCGGATCGATGACTGCGCCGCCGCCGGTGGCGAGCACGATGTCGGTTTGCCGGGCGAGGTCTTGAACCACCGATGACTCTCGACGTCGAAACCCGTCTTCGCCCTCGATTTCGAAAATGACCGGAATTTTTACGCCCGTTCGCGCCTCAATCTCGTGGTCAGAGTCCACAAACGCCTTGTGCAGGCGCCGGGCGAGCAGGCGTCCCACCGAAGTCTTGCCGGCGCCCATCAATCCCACGAGATAGATGTTGCCTGGAATCGATTCGGCCGCGGTGCGGGGCGAGGATGCTGAAGAACTCATGCATGGCATTCTAGCGGAAACCCGCGCGGGGATTGGGTACGCCGAATGCAAGCGGGGAGGCAATGCCTCCCCGCTTGGGCCTGAGATAATTCCTGGTGTCAGCGCACTGTGAGGGTGTCCTTGAGGATGCGCGGCGTGATGAATACCAGCAGTTCGCTCTTTTCGTCCCGCTTGAAATTCTGCTTGAAGAGGAAACCAACATACGGCAGATCGCCGAGGACGGGGACCTTGTTGGTGGCGTTCGACTGCGTTTGCTCGTAAATGCCACCGATGACGACGGTTCCGCCGTTGTCGACAAGTACCTCCGTCCTGATCTGCTTGGTGTCGATGGACGGACCTGCCGGCGTGTCGGTGCCGCGGCTGTCCTTGTGCACGGCGAGATTCATGAGAACGCGGTCATCCGGCGTGATCTGCGGTTTGACCTTGAGCGACAGCGTTGCCTTCTTGAAAGAGATGCTCGTTGCGCCGCTCGACGTTGCCTGCTGGTACGGGATCTCCGTACCCTGCTCGATGGTAGCCTCGACCTTGTCGGCGGTGATGACGCGCGGGCTCGAAATCACCTTGCCTCGCCCATCGGCCTGCAGTGCGGAAATTTCGAGGTTCAGGAACCGCGTCAGTCCCTGGTTGAAGAGAATCACCGACAGCACGCCGGGCTGCGCCCCCGATATGTTCTGAGCCGGCAGGTTCACGCCGAGAGACTGGTTGAAATTCGGGATCGTCGCAATCTGACCCGACATGAAGCCTGTCGAATCGAGCGATCCGCCGACGGTGCCGACGACGTTGGAGCCGGCGATTTCGGTACCCGTGCGGCCGGTATTCGCATTGGGACGATTGTTGAATCCGAGTCTCGCACCGAGGTTGCGGCTGAATCGATCCGAGGCTTCGACCACGCGCGCTTCGATCATCACCTGCCGTACCGCGACATCGATCTGCCGCAACAGGCGCCGCACTTCTTCCAGCTTCGAAGGCGTGTCCTGCACGAAAACGGTGTTGGTTCTTTGATCGACCACGGCGCTGCCGCGTCGAGACAGGATGCGTTGCTCCCTATCCGTCAGAAGCTTGCGGAAATCGTCGCCCTTCGTGTAGTTGAGCTGAAAACTCTCGGTGCGTGTGGGCTCGAGGTCGGCGATCTGCTGGCGCGATTCGAGCGCAAGTTTCTCCTTGGTTGCAAGTTCGTCGCGCGGCGCGATCCAGACGACGTTGCCGGTCTTGCGCATGTCGAGCCCCTTGCTCTGGAGAATGATGTCCAGAGCCTGATCCCAGGGAACGTCCTTCAGGCGCAGGGTGAGATTTCCGCCGACCGTGTCGCTGGTGATGATGTTCAGGCTGGTGAAGTCGGCGATGACCTGCAGGACAGCTCGGACCTCGACGTTCTGGAAGTTGAGTGACAGCTTCTCGCCGCTGTAGCGGCCGGTCTGAACGAGCTTGTTCGGATCCTCGATGATCGGTTTGACTTCGAGGATGAAGCGAGAATCGGTCTGATAGGCGGCGTGCTCCCACAGTCCCTTGGGCTCGATCACGATTCGCGTGTTGTCGCCCTGCCGAAACGCTTCGATGGACTGGACGGGTGTCG
Organism: Burkholderiales bacterium; assembly: GCA_044360365.1. Taxonomy (GTDB): domain Bacteria; phylum Pseudomonadota; class Gammaproteobacteria; order Burkholderiales; family WYBJ01; genus WYBJ01. The sequence goes on from JBIKKL010000008.1 coordinate 21,373, forward strand.
CAAAGTCAACGACGTTCAGGCGCCGTTCCAGATTCTTGGGCAGACTCGTCTGAAGCAGATCGATGACGATCGTGCGACCTTGCGTGCGAAGATCGATTCCGGTCGAATTGTCCGACAGATCGATGACGACACGCCCCTCACCTGCATTACCGCGTCGGAAGTCGATGTCGCGGACGCTGTGCTTTTGCGCTCCGCCGCTGCTTTCTGCGAAGTGCGACACGGTGGAACCGGTCGTGGCTGTGGCCGCGGTTGTGCCCTGGAGCGTGATGAGCAGCTCCTTGCCGGAGACCTTGGTGTCGAAACCCAACGCCTTGCCCAGGTTCATCACCAGGCGCGTGCGATCCCCGACCTGCACGACATTCATGCTGCGAAGTTCGCCTTCGCGGACATCCTGACTGTTGCGGCCGAGTCCGTTGACCGTGTTCGGAAAGTCGAGCGCGATGCGCGGCGGGTTGTTGATGGCGAAGCCTGCGGGGGGATTGGCCAAGGGCTGAGCGAGCGTCACCTTGACGATGACCTGCCCGCCCTGCTGGCTGGCCACGTTGATGGCTTCGATCCGGTTCGATTCGGCAGCGACGGCGGCCAGATGGATCCAACCGAGCGCAACAGCGCAGACGACGCATGCGAGCGTCTTGATCCGGGTGCTGAATGGGCTCATTTCTTCGCTACCTCCTGTTCATCCTGCAGTTGCAGGGTGCTGATGCGCTCGGACCAGTCGCCGGAGCCATCCTGCACGATTTCGGTCAGCTTTACGCTGCCTTCGTCAATCTCGCTGATGCGGCCGAAATTCTGGCCGACGTAGTTTCCGCGCCTGACGCGGAACAGGTTGTTGTCAGGCGTCTTGAGGAGCGCAAAGACTTCCTTCTTTTGTGCGAGCGTGCCGACCATGCGCAAATTCTCCAGCGCATAGGCCTCGAGGGGTTCGCGAGGTCGATTGAGGTCGGGGCGAATGCCTCCGCCTGCTCCCTGCTTGGGCGCTTCGATCTTGCGCGGCTTGAAAGGATCGACCAGACCGTCCTTGTCTGCGTTGTAGGCAAAGACTTCGAATGGCTTGACTTCCGGCAGCGGCTCGATGCGCGGGCGCTGCATGCTGTCTTGTTCCTTGATCCACGCGCGCAGATCCTGGTGTTCCTCGCCGCTACATCCGGCCAGTACGAACGGCGCAAGTAGTAGGAAGGTTCGCTTGCCCATCATTTGCCTTTCGCCTGAGCTTTTGCCGCTTTGCGCTGTTTGGCGACTTCCTCTTCGTCGAGGTAGCGGAAGGTCTTGGCCACCGCGTTCATCGTGATCGTGCCGTCCTTGCCCGCCGTCAGCCCGATATCATTGAGGGTGACGATGCGCGACAGGCGCGAGATGTCGGTGGCAAAAGCACCGAAGTCGTGATAACCGCCAGCGATGCGTACCTGGATCGGCAGCTCGGCGTAAAACTCGGACAGGGTTTCGGACGCAGCCGGCTTGAATAACTCGAACTGAAGACCTCGACCAAGCCCGGCCTGATTGATGTCTGTCAGCAGCGCATCCATTTCGGACTTGCTCGGCAATTGCTTGAGCAGGGCTCCGAAGGACTTTTCGATATCGTCGAGTTGCTTGCGGTACGCTTCGAGGTTGATTGCCTGCCGTTTTTTGTCCAGGAACGTCTGGCGCAGTTGCGTTTCCTTGGCGCGATGGGCGTCAAGCTCCTCGATCTGGTTTTGCCAATCGAACCAGTAGCTGACGAAAATGACCAAAACGAGCAGCAGAACCAGGGCGCCCAGTTTGGGGCCGAGCGGCCAGTTGCCGATTTTTTTGGGGTCGAGTCGCCTCAGGTCTTCCAGCGTCATGGCGCCACCTACGAAGAGATTTAGCCGCCGTGTGAGGGCGCAGCGTGATCGGCAGAAGACACCGAGCCAAATGGCCGCGACGGCGCAACGAATCCGGTCTTTGCCGGCGCGCTTTTCGCAGCAGGCTTATCGGCTTGCTCCGTCGTCGCACGAGTGATATCAACATTGAGCTGGAACCCGAACATGCGCTGGTTGCCCTGAAGGGCCGTCCGGACCTCGACCAGCGCGGCCTGCTCGAGCCAAGGCGAGGATTCGAGGTTGCGCATGAGGGTGGCGACTCGCGCATTTGACTGCGCGAAGCCCGTGATCGCGACCTTCTGCCCCGCCTGCTTCACGGCGCTCAGGTAGACGCCGTCGGGCAATTGGCGGACGAGTTCGTCGAGCAGGTGTACGGCTTCGGCTCGGTTCGCCTGCAGCGATTCGACCACCTTTTTGCGGGCGAGGAGCTGCGCGGTCTGCTCCCGCAATTTCTTGATATCTTCGATCTGCTTGTCGAGCTCGACGATTTCGCTTTCAAGCAGGCTGTTGCGAGCAGTTTGGTTCTCGATTTTTCCGAGGAGCATGCTGTGTAGGGCAAACCAAATTGCGATGCCGAGCACTGTGACCATGCCGGCGATGACGAAGAACTGGCGCTGCAGGGCCGCACGCTTGATCGTGCGGTGGGGAAGCAGGTTGATGCGGATCATGATGGGTCGAACCTCCGCATCGCGAGTCCACAGGCCACCATCAGCGCCGGGGCATCGGATTGCAGACTTCGCGGGCGCACCTTGGCGGACAAGCTCATGCCGGCAAACGGATTGGCGATCAGCGTGTTGACCTGGGTTCGCTTCGACACAGCCTCTTCGACGCCGGCAATCGACGCACAACCCCCGGCGAGAAGAATGTGGT
>JBIKKL010000220.1:0-7583 GCA_044360365.1 Burkholderiales bacterium
GTTGCCTCGCAAGCCTTTGGTCCCGCGATGGGCCCCGATGCCCTGGGCGCAGACCTCGCCCGGCGCCTGCGCGACGGCGGGGCCGACGCCATCCTCGATGCGTTGGATGCAGGCAAGCTCCCGGGCGGTTGACGTGATGGACATCCCCGCTGCAGCGACGGCGCAGGCGTCATTGGCTGGTCGCGGCATCCTGATCACGCGGCCCCTCGATCAATCGGCCCGCCTCGCCGCGCTGGTGGAGGATGCGGGGGGGCGGGCCCTGGTGTTCCCGGCCTTGACGATCGCGGACCCTGTGGACGCCGGGGCATTGCACGCCCTCGTCGAGACCCTCGACCGATTCGACTGCGCTGTTTTCGTCAGTCCGACGGCGGCAGCAAAGGGCCTTGCCCTGGTGCGCTCGCGACGCGAACTGCCCTCCCGTTTGCGCGTGGCTGCTGTCGGCAAGGGGACCGCCCGGGAATTGCATCGCCTCGGCGTGCCGGATGTCGTCGTGCCGAACAACGGTGCAGATAGTGAAGCGCTCCTGGCGCTGCCGGAGTTTCAGGCAGTCGAGGGCAAGGCCATCATCGTTTTTCGGGGTGCCGGCGGACGCGCGTTCCTCGCCGATACCCTGCGCCGTCGCGGCGCGACCGTGGAGTACGCAGAGTGCTATCGCCGGGAACGACCCGCCGGGGATGCCCAGGTGTTGCTGCAAGCGTGGCGTCGAGGCGAAATCCATGCGACGACCGTTACCAGCAGTGAGGCGCTCGACAATCTCTTCGCACTGGTTGGCTCGTCGGGGCGACATTGGCTGCGCAAGACGCCGATGTTCGTGCCCCACGAGCGGATTGCGGCCGCGGCCCACGCGCTCGAGGTTGCGGATGTGCACGTGACGGCCGCGGGAGACGAGGCGCTCGTCGAAGCCCTGGCGCGTTATTTCTCCACGACCTCGTAGAATAGTCGCATGAGCGAGCATCAGAATTCGGCGGCTTCTGAATCGGCGGGCAGTATCGCACCGGAGGCACCGACATTGCCTCCGTCATCGATTGCGCCGCCGCGGGCCGCTTCGGCGCCCGCGACCTGGGTCGTGGTTGCAGCGGCACTCGTGGCGCTGGGCGTCGTGGGGTTTCAGTGGTACGACACCCGTAATCAGGCGGCCGCGCTCAAAGAGGAGCTTGCCAGGCGACTGGCCGAAGGCGAGGTGCGCGGCAAAGAGGCTGCCGCCGCCGTGCTGGAGGCGCGGACCCAACTCAAGACTTTCGGCGCCAAGCTCGAGGCCCTGGAAGGCGGGCTCGCGGAATCCCAGAATCAGCAGATCGCGCTCGAGGCACTCTATCAGCAGCTGTCGCGCAACAGCGACGAGTGGGCGCTTTCCGAGATCGAGCAGACGCTCACCATTGCCGCTCAGCAGTTGCAGCTCGCGGGCAACGTCCGGGCAGCCATCCTGGCCTTGCAGAACGCCGATGCCCGATTGCAGCGCATCGATCGGCCGCAGCTTGCGCCGCTGCGCAAGGTCATCGAGCGTGATATCGAATTGCTGCGCGTGTCGCCGTTCGTCGACGTGGTCGGGGTCACCCTCAAGATCGACAACGTGATCGAGGCGGTCGAAATCGCGCCGTTGGCCATGCAACAGCGCCCGGCAGAACAGGTGAAGACCGCGGAAGGCGATGCCGGCGAAGCCGTCTACATTCGACTTGCCCGAGAGATCTGGGCCGACCTTCGCAGCCTGGTGCGCATCCAGAGCGTGGAGCGGCCGGAGCCCCCGCTGCTCGATCCGGGGCAGGCGTTTTTTCTGCGCGAGAACGTCAAGCTGCGCCTGCTCTCGGCGCGGATTGCCCTGATTCAGCGCGACGCGAAGACCTATCGCAGCGATCTCATGGCATCGCGCCAATGGATCGATCGTCATTACGATCCGCGCGATCGCAATGTGGCCGCCGCGCTGGCGAGCCTGAAGCAACTCGCCGAGATCGACGTCGGCATTGCGGTACCGGACATCAACGCCAGCCTCAATGCGGTGCGCGACTACAAGCTCACCCGCGACAAGGGTCAGCGATGATGGATTTCGCGACGCCTGCGGTCGGGTTCTGAGTCATGCGCGGTCTGTTCTGGGTCATTCTGATCGCCGGTCTTGCGGTGGCCGTGACGGTCGGCGCGCGCTACAACAGCGGTTACGTCCTCTTTGCGCTGCACCCGTATCGCGTGGAAATGTCGTTGAACTTTCTCGCTGCGCTGCTCGTGCTGCTGTTCATCGCCGGCTATCTGTTCGTGCGCGTCGTCGCGCATACCTTGAGGCTGCCGAGCCAGGTACGGGCGTTTCGCGAGCGTCGGCGGGCGGCCAAGGCGCAGCGCAGCCTGCTCGAGGCGCTGCATGCATATCTCGAGGGACGCTATGCGCAGGCGGAGAAGGCGGCAAACGCCACCATCGACTCTAAAGAGCAGGCCGGCATCGGCGCGGTGATCGCAGCGCGCGCTGCGCACGAACTGCGCGCTTACGATCGACGCGACCGTTATCTTGCCCGCTCCGCCTACTTCGCCGACGACGATCAGCCCATGCGCGTCATCGCGCAGGCCGATTTGCTGTTGCAGGAGCGCAATTACCAGGATGCGCAGGCTGCCCTCGATCGGTTGCCGCGCAAGCATACGGCCGCGTTGCGGCTCGAACTGCGTGCTTCGCAGCTGGCCCGCAACTGGGATCGCTACCTCGAAGTGCTCGCGCAACTGGAAAAACTCAATGCGCTCGAACCCGGCCGCATCGCCGAACTGCGGCGTCATGCCATCTGCGAAAATCTGGTCCGCAAGGGTGGCGAGATCGGCGCGCTGCGCGAGTACTGGCAGCGATTGCCTCAGCGCGACCGCAGCGACCCCAGGGTTGCCGCGCAAGCCGCCCGTCGTCTCATCGCACTCGGCGAGCAGCGTGAAGCGCAGCCCATCATCGAAGCCAGCCTCGATCGCGAATGGGACAGCGAGTTGGTACAGCTGTACGCGGAGTGCTCGACTGACGACGCGCGGCGCAGGATCGAGCGGGCCGAACGCTGGCTTGCGGCGCACCCATCGGATGCGTCCCTGCTCCTGACGCTCGGCCGGCTTTGCGCGCATCAGCGCTTGTGGGGCAAGGCACGAAGCTACTTCGAGGCGAGCTTGTCAGTCGAGGAAACATTCGGTGCGACGCTGGCCCTGGCGCGGCTGCTGGAAGAAACGGGCGAGCACGAAGCGGCCCAGATGAATCTGCTGCGCAGTCTTGCACTGGCCGAGCCGCTGATACACCGCGATCCGGTGCGCCGGATTTCGGGCTCGGACGTGCGCGCCGTCAGCCGACAGCAGGCTGTCCTTCCGCCGCCGCCGTAAAGGCGTCGCAGAAGAACTCGTCCTCGGGCAGTCCGCACAGGGCCGTAAATTCGGTGCGTGCCGCTTCCACCATCAGCGGATTGCCGCAGGCGTAAATCTGGAAGCCGGACAGATCTGCGCAGTCTTCCATGACCGCCTTGTGCACCAGGCCGGTGCGCCCTTGCCATGCATCGTCGGGCAGCGGGTCGGACAGCACGGGAACGAAGCGGACACCGTGTTCGGCCGACCAGCGCTGCGCGAGATCGTGCAGGTACAGGTCGCTGCGCTTTCGTCCACCCCAGTACAGCGCCATGGGTCGCTTGGACGCAATGTGGAGGGCATGTTCCACAATGGCCTTGATGGGGGCGAACCCTGTGCCGCTGGCGAGCAGGATGATGGGCTTGTCGCTGTCCTCGCGCAGAAAGAAGCTGCCGTACGGCCCCTCGAAGCGCAGAATGTCGCGCTCGCGCATGCGCTCGAAGGCATGCTGCGAGAAAACGCCGCCGTAATTGCGGATATGCAGCTGCAGCGCTTCATCCGCATGCGGCGGGTTTGCCATCGAGAAGCTGCGACGCTGGCCGTCCTTCATGATGATGTCGAGATACTGGCCCGCGAGATACTGCAGTCGCTCGCTTTGCGGCAGGCGCAGTTCGACGATGAGGACGTCCGCTGCGGGGCGCTCCAGCTTCTGCACCCGGCATGGCATCTTGCGGATCTGGATATCCTTGGCCGCACCGACCTCGCGACATTCGATCTCGACGTTTTCCAGCGGTTTGGCGCAGCAGAAGAGCGCCATCCCGCGGGTGCGTTCCAGTTCGGTCAGGGCGTTTTCCTGATATACGCCGTAGTCGACCCGGCCGGACAGCACACGCCCTTTGCAGGAACCGCAGGCACCGTTGCGGCAGCCGTAAGGCAGGTTGTAGCCTTCGCGCAGGGCCGCAGCAAGCACGGTGTCGTCGGCGTCGGCCTGGAACTGGTGCCCGCTCGGGCGTATGGTGATGGTGACGGACATGCGGTTACGATACGACGGACGAGGTTGACGCAAAGCTGGGTCACGCCGGAAGCCGGTGCAGTGTAGCATAGGGGGCGATTCGACATTTCCTTGGGGTCAGGCGTCGCGCCTGCCCTTCCCGCGACGCCGTCATGTCCGTCTTGCTCGTACTGACCAACCTTCCCGACCATGAGGCTGCCGTGGCGCTCGCCCGGACGCTTGTCGAGCGCCGGCTCGCGGCATGCGTCAACGTGTTGGGCGAGTGCACCTCCGTATACCGTTGGCAGGGAAAGATCGAAGAGGCCGCCGAAGTGCCGGTGCTGATCAAGACGAGCGCAGACGCCTACCCTGCGCTCGAACGCAGCCTACGGGAACTGCATCCGTACGAACTTCCCGAGATTGTCGCGGTCCCTTTGGCGCACGGTCTGCCCGATTACCTGGGGTGGGTGCTCGCAGAGACCCGAGCGCCGCAGTCCAATCAATGAGCCCTCGTCGCATGCGACTACTCGCGATCCTGCTGTGTTGGCTCGCCGGCCTGGTGTCGGCGGGCGCCGCCGAAGAACCATTGCCGCCCGAGCAGGCGTTCAAGTTCTCGGCGCGCATGCTCGATGCCCAAACGGTGCTCGTCAGGTACGACATCGTGCGCGGGTACTACATGTATCGCGACAAATTCCAGTTCGAGGCGCCGCCCGCTCAGCTTGGCCCCGCCGAGTCGCCGCCGGGCACGATGAAGGACGATCCCAACTTCGGCCCCGTCGAAACGTACCGGGATCGGGTCGAAATCCGAGTTCCCGTGCGACCCGCGGCCGACGCCGCCCTGCCGCAGCTGCTGCGCCTCAAGGCGACGTCTCAGGGCTGTGCCGATCTCGGCATCTGCTATCCGCCGCAGGAGCAGTACGTCGAACTGAGGCTTTCGGCAGTCGGCAGTCCGGTCGTCAGTGGCGCACCGAGTACTGGCACGAGTTTCGTGACCGGCGGCGCAACGCCGGAAGCGGCATCGGCGTTTAGCGCGTCCGCAGCATCAGACGAGGCGAGCGTGCTGGCTCTGTTGCGAGGCGGCAGCTTCTGGGCCATCGTTCTCGGATTCTTCGGTGCCGGGCTCCTGCTTGCCTTCACGCCGTGCGTGTTGCCGATGATCCCGATCTTGTCCGGCATCGTCGTCGGGGGGCGCGAGGTCGCGACCCGTGGTCGGGCCCTGATGTTATCGATCACTTACGTCCTGGGCATGGCCATTACTTACGCGGGGGCCGGCGTCGCGGCCGGTTTGTCCGGGGCGATGCTGGCTGCTGCGCTGCAGAATCCCTGGGTGCTCGGCAGCTTTGCGGTCTTGTTCGTCGTGCTCGCCTGTTCGATGTTCGGGATGTTCGAGCTGCAGTTGCCCAGCGCCTTGCAGAGCTGGTTGACCGAGCGCAGCAACCATCTTCGCGGTGGTCGGCTCGTCGGCGTGTTCGTCATGGGCATCCTCTCGGCGCTGATCGTGGGGCCGTGTGTGGCGCCGCCTCTGGCCGGTGCACTGCTTTTCATCGCCGAGCGGGGCGAGGTGGTCCTCGGCGGTTCCGCCCTCTTCGCGATGGCGCTCGGCATGGGGGTCCCGCTGATTGGTGTCGGCCTCTCGGCGGGCACCTTGCTGCCCAAGACAGGGCCGTGGATGCAGTCGGTCAAGAACTTCTTCGGCGTCGTGTTGCTTGGGGTTGCGATCTGGATCGTATCCCCGGTGATCCCGAGTGTCGTCCAGATGGTTGCATGGGGCGTATTGCTGCTCGTGAGCGCCGTCTATCTGCATGCGGTCGATCCGTTGCCCGCGAACGCCGCCGGTTACCGCAAACTCGGCAAGGGGGTCGGCATCGTGTGCCTGTTGGCGGGCGCGGCATTGCTGCTCGGAGCGCTGTCCGGGGGGCGCGACATTCTGCAGCCGCTGTCCGGGCTCAGGGTGGGTGCCGCGGGCAGTACGGCGATCGCGGCTGGCACGTCATTGACTGCCCCGAACTTCGAACGCATCGATTCTTCGTCCGCGCTCGACGCTCGACTGGCCGCGGCCAGGGGCACGCCGGTGATGCTCGACTTCTATGCCGATTGGTGCGTCTCGTGCAAGGAGATGGAGCGGTTCACCTTCAGCGACGACAACGTCAAGGCACGCATGAGCCAATTCGTATTGCTGAAAGCGGACGTCACGGCGAACAACGCCGAGCACAAGGCGCTGCTCAAGCGGTTTTCGTTGTTCGGTCCGCCCGGCATCATTTTTTTCGATCGCGAGGGGCGCGAGATCCAGGGCCTGCGCGTCATCGGTTTTCAGGCGGCAGAGCGCTTCACGGGCGTATTGGAGCGCGGGTTGCAGTGAAGTCGTTCGGCCGCCCGGCCTTGACGGATTGCAAGTCGCCGGCCGGATTCGTCCACCAGCATTCGGGTAAGCTCGCGGCTTTTCACCGGATGAGTCGTGAATGAACCTGATGCGCCGAGGATTCCTTTTCTTCGTCGTGGCGTTGGGCGCGCTCGCCCTGGGCTACTACGCCCGCACGTCCACCGAGGGCCCGGAATCGGGCCGCGATGCGGCCCAAGTGCTCCTCGCGGCGACGCTGGATGATCTGAACGGCAAGCCGCAACCGTTGGCCCAGTGGCGCGGCAAGGTGATGGTCGTCAATTTCTGGGCGACGTGGTGCCCACCCTGCCTGAAGGAGATCCCCGATTTCGTGCGGTTGCAGACGCGCTACGGCGATCAGGGCGTGGTGTTCGTCGGTCTGGCGATCGATGACAAGGACAAGGTCGCGGGCTTCGTTTCGAAGTTCGGCATGAACTACCCGGTTTTGATCGCGCAGAAGGAAGGGCTGAATCTCGCCCGGGATGCCGGAAACCGCCTCGGCGCCCTGCCCTTCACGGTGATCATCGACAGGCATGGCCGCACGGCCCGGGTCGAACTGGGTGAGTTGGACGAGAACAAACTCGCGCCGATCCTCGATTCGCTGGTACGTTGAGTGCAGGATGCTCGATCGGAGGGTAAAACTGGACAAAATGATGCGATCTGCTGCAAACTCGCCGGATGGCAAAAACGTCCGGCCCGCTCCGCGCCGTCAAGACCACCGTCAAGCGAGCCCGCCGCGTGCTCGTTCTGCACGGCCCCAACCTCAATTTGTTGGGGACACGCGAGCCCACTCACTACGGCACCACGACGCTCGCACAGATTAACGCGCGTCTTGCCCGGCTTGCCGCCGAACAGGGCGTGCAGGTCAGCGATTTTCAGAGCAACGCCGAGGCCGATCTCATCGAGCGCGTCCATGCCGCGGCCGCGGAAGGC
>JBIKKL010000221.1:0-7568 GCA_044360365.1 Burkholderiales bacterium
GCCCTCGCACGCATCGTGGCGCTGGACCAGATCCCGCGCAACGTATTCCGTGGAACACCTGCGGCTTTTGCCTTCGATGCCCTGGCCCAGGAGGCTGCCATCGAGGCCGTCGAGCGCCAATTCGACCGCGCGTTGCACCCGATGGAAGCCGTGTTCGTCTACCTGCCGTTCGAGCACGCAGAGAACGAAGAACTGCAGCAGCGTTCGATCGAACTGTTCAGTGCGCTGCGGAAACGATCGCCGGCAGCGCTCGACGATCTGTTCGACAGCTATGTCGATTACGCGCAGCGGCACGCGAACGTCATCACGCAGTTCGGAAGGTTCCCGCATCGAAACGCGACACTGGGCCGAGCCGAAACGGCCGCCGAGGCGGCTTACCTGGCGGGCGGCGGACAGCGCTTCTAGGAAGAATAGTGCGCGACTATTTGATCGGCGGCGTCACAGGCCGTTTCGGGGCCAGCCTCGACGAAGTTCCCGCCCGCGAGGGCACGTCATCGCCAATGCCCGGAAAGCTCGCCTTGCAGCGCAAGCCGGCGGGCAGTTGACGTTTTGCATTCGGCAAGGCAAGGCGCACGCCGAATGTGCCGCTCGCGGCATCGAACACCCGATCGACCACGCTGACGGTCGCCGTGTACTTGCCGCCGATGGGCGCATCGGGCATGACGTCGGCCTTGGATCCGACCTTCACCTTGCCATAGGCCTCGACCGGCAGCACGACTTCCACATGCAGCGTTTCGACATCGGCCACCTTGAGGATCGGTTTGCGTCCGACGCCCGCTTCAGCCACTTCTCCAGGATGCATCAGACGCTCCATGACCACGCCGGTGACCGGGCTGACGATGGTCTTGAGCTTGAGGACTTCGGTCTGGCGCCTGAATTCGAGTTCGGCAACACGCCGATTGTCGATCGCCTCTTTCAGCTCCGACTCGGCGAGTTTGCGTTCGGTGGCTGCTTCGTCCCGTGCCTGCGCAGAGATGAAGCTCTGCTTGAAGAGCTCTTCCTGGCGACCGTGTTTCTTGAGCGAGTATTCGACGCGGCTTTCGCCCGAGCGGACCGCGCCTTCAAGCTGGGAGCGCTGCCTGGCAAGTTCGGCCGACGCGCGTTCGACTGCGGCATCGAGCTGGACGAGCACCTGCCCCTTTTTCACGAAATCGCCGCGATCGACCGTCAACTTCTCGATGACACCTTCGACCGTGCTGCGGATTTCGACGACTTGTCGAGGCTCCATGACGCAATCGAACTCCGCGGCGACCGCCCCTCGCACCAGCAGGATACCCACCCCGGTGAGGACGACTCGACGCAGATCCCGGATGCTGCGTCTTGGCTGCCGAACCATGAGCTTCATGCGAACCGGCGAATTACTTCAACTCGCCGTAACGGGTTTCGTATTCCTTGATGAGCTTGCTCAACAGATCGGACAGGCGCTTGGCCGCGAACGGACTCAGGATGATGCGATGCTGAAGCTCGATTTCAAACTCCTGCTGCATGCGATCCCAGTTCTGATTCACGCCGAAGTTGAGCACGACTTCCTCGCGGGTGCTGGTCGCGTTTGCCACGTTGCAATACGAACTCTTCAGCTGGGTCGTCGCCCAGCGAACACGTGCCTGATCCGGTGCAGCCGCTGCCTTGTCTTTTCCCTGATCTTCAGTGGGTGCCTTTGCCATGACCGATTCTCCCGTGGTTACGTTTTGTCAATCCGTGGTTCGCGGCGCAATCGAGCACGCACGCGAAGCCTGCTGCCTCGGTGTCCCATCGCGGTAGTGCAACAGGAACGCCCAAGAGCAGCGAAGCGGACACTACCTCACTTCGGTCGGGGTGAAAAGGTGATATCGCCTAACTGAGTCCTGCACGGCCTGGCGACGTCACATCCGCCCCCACCCTACCCGAGGGGCCGCGCTTCGTCGGCCGGCGATTTCCGGCGACAATTGCAGTGGGGCCAGCGCACCACGTTGGGGACGCTGCCTCCAATCGTCCAATCCGTGCCGCCCATGCCCCTGCTGCCGACCCGACTAGCCCTTTGGATCACCGCCCTGTGGGTTGGCACCTGCGTATTGAGCGCAGCCGGCGCGTTGCCGGAACCCGCCTGGCAATACGCGGGGATGCTGCTCGCTGCCGCCGCGCTCACCGACGGCATTCGAGTACTGTATACGCCGCTCCCCCAGGCGGAACGCGACGCACCCCATGTCGTCGCCAGCCGCCGTTGGCACGATGTCGGCATCGTGGTGACCAACGCGACGCCACGCCCTTGCCGGATCGAAGTCTACGACCACCACCCCGGCAGCTTCGAAGCCTCCGAGCTGCCGCTGCGGGTCGAGGTCCCTGCACGCGGTTGGGTCCGGGCGGCTTATCGAACCCGCTCGGCCCATCGCGGTTCCTTCGCATTCGGGTCCATACAGATCCGAATCACTTCAGGTTTCGGCCTGTTCCAACGTCAGGCGCACGTCGGGGCCCCGCAAAGCATACGGGTCTATCCGGACTTCGGGGCGCTGTCGGGCTACGCCCTCATGGCAACGGATCATCGGTTGTCCCAGATCGGCGTGCTGCAGCGACGACGCCGCGGCGAAGGCATGGATTTTCACCAGCTGCGCGAATATCGGATCGGCGACAGCCTGCGCCGCATCGACTGGAAGGCGACCTCGCGGATGCACCGCCTGATTTCACGCGAATATCAGGATGAGCGGGACCAGACGATTCTGCTCGTGCTCGACTGCGGACGCCGAATGGGTGCAGCCGATGCAGAAACCACCCACTTCGATGCGGCGCTCGATGCCGCACTGCTGCTTGCGCATGTCGGCGTGCACCACGGCGACGCGGTCGGCGCCATCACGATGGCCGGCGAACCGCGGTTCATGGCCCCGCGCAAGGGCCACCGGTCCGTGACGATGCTGCTCGAACTGCTGTACGACTTGCACCCCGGCATGCGGACGCCGGACTACTACGAGGCCGCAGTGGACATCATGCGCCGAATCCGCAAACGTGCGCTGGTCGTCTTCCTGTCCAATCTGCGGGACGAAGACGACGATACCCTGCAGCCTGCGCTGGCTTTGCTGCGACGCCGTCACCTCGTGCTGTTCGCCAACCTGCGGGAGCAGGTGCTCTCGCAGACCCTGCGTGCCCCGGTGACGGATCTGGATGCTGCGCTCACGCACGCCGCCGCTGCGGACTACATGCAAACGCGCCGCGCCACCTTCCGCCGACTCGAACGCGCGGGCGCATTGATGCTCGACGCCGAACCACAGCAGCTGCCGATACTGCTGGTCAACCGCTACCTCGAAACCAAGCGCAGTGGCCTGCTGTGAGTCGCTGCGATTCAGTTCGCCGTTCCCGCAGCCATGCAGCGCTGCGCGAGCTGGAGAAACGGGGCGGCCTTGTCGAAGGTCTCCTGGTATTCCTGCGCCATCACCGAGTCGGCCACGATGCCCCCGCCAGCCCAGAACCGTGCAGCGCCGTTTCGATGGACGAGTGTGCGGATCGCGATGTTCGTATCCATGGCGCCGTCGTGCCCGATATAGCCGATCGAACCGCAGTACAGCCCACGCCGGTGCGGTTCGAGTTCTTCGATGATCTGCATCGCACGCACCTTTGGCGCGCCCGTGATGGATCCGCCGGGAAAGCAGCCGCGCAGCAGGTCGAGCGCACTTCGCCCATCCGCCAGCGAGCCGGTCACCGTACTGACGAGGTGATGCACGCTGGCGAAACTCTGTACCTCGAATAGTCGCGGCACGCTCACCGAGCCGGTGCGACAGTTCTTCGCGAGATCGTTGCGCAGCAGATCGACGATCATGACGTTCTCGGCCCGATCCTTCTCGCTGCGCTGAAGTTCGTGGACGCGCTGCGCATCGAGCCGTGGATGTCCCGCGCGCGCCCGGGTGCCCTTGATCGGCTGGGTCACGACCCGCCCTTCGCGCACCTGCAGGAATCGCTCCGGCGATGCACTCAACACCTGAGCAAACGGCAAGTTCATGTAGGCGCCATAGGGTGCCGGGTTCGCGAGCCGCAGCGCCTGGTAGGCAACCCATGGATCGCCCTCGGCCCGGAAGTCGAAGCGCTGTGCGAGATTGACCTGATAGCAGTCGCCGCTGTGAATGTATGCCTGCACCCGATCGAACGCTTCGGCATAACTTTCGCGGGTGAAGTTGCTGCGTACCGAAGACAACACGCGATACGGCGCCCGACAGCGTGCGCCCTTGTGATCGAACGCCGCAAAGCGCTCGTAAAGCTCGCGCCAAGCGTATTCCCCAAGCGCGTGATCCTCGCTCGACACCAACCACGCGCGCTCCTCGCCGTGATCCACAACGACTGCCCAGCCGTAGAGTCCAATGGCCATCTCCGGCAACTGCATCTCGTCGACCGCAATCGTCGGCATGCGCTCTAGACGGCGCCCGAGGTCGTAACCGAAATAGCCGATCGCCCCGCCGTAGAAGGGCAGGGATCCCGGCGCCGATATGACGGGACCCAGCACCTGCGCCACGAGCGCGAACGGATCGTCGGGCAGGGTACGCAGCGAATTGCCGGCGCAAACTTCCGTCATCGCGCCGCGGGTGACGAGCGTGCACCAGGGGTCGGCGGCGATGATGTCGTATCGCGACTGGCCCGGATCATGACGACCGCTATCGAGAAGCAGGGACCACGGACGGTCCGCAACCACCTCGAAGTAGCGCGTGGAATCCGGCGTATACGCCAGCTCGACGACTCGGCTCACCCGTTCGCTCCGCGCAACGGCAGGATCAGTGCGTCGAGCGGGGAGCGACACTCGCCGATGCGCCGATCACGCACGACCGAGTCCGCGGACCGATACCGCCCTCGCCCGTCGGCAGGCAGACCGCGCCCACCTCTGCTCAATAGACAACGACCGCGCGTATGGATTCGCCTGCATGCATGAGATCGAAGCCCTTGTTGATGTCGTCCAGCGCCAGGGTATGCGTGATCATCGGATCAATTTCGATCTTGCCGTCCATGTACCAGTCGACGATCTTCGGCACGTCGGTTCGACCGCGCGCGCCGCCGAACGCCGTACCCTTCCACACACGGCCCGTCACGAGCTGGAACGGACGCGTGCGAATCTCTTGTCCGGCTCCCGCGACACCGATGATGACCGACACCCCCCAGCCCTTGTGGCAGCATTCCAGCGCCTGCCGCATGACTTCGACGTTGCCGATGCACTCGAAACTGTAATCGGCACCTCCCTTGGTGAGGTTGACGAGATAAGGCACCAGATCGCCCTCCACGTCTTTCGGATTCACGAAATGCGTCATGCCGAAGCGCTCGCCGAGCGCTTTCTTGCGAGGGTTCATGTCCACGCCGACGATCATGTTGGCCCCCGCGAGGCGCGCCCCCTGGATCACGTTGAGCCCGATCCCGCCCAATCCGAACACCACGACGTTGGCCCCCGGTTCGACCTTCGCCGTGTTGATCACGGCCCCGATGCCGGTGGTCACCCCGCAGCCTATGTAGCAGACCTTGTCGAATGGCGCGTCCTCGCGAATCCTGGCCAACGCGATCTCGGGCACGACGGTGAAGTTCGAGAACGTCGAGGTACCCATATAGTGAAGCAACCGCTCGTTGCCCAGGCTGAACCGGCTGGTCCCATCGGGCATGAGCCCCTGACCCTGGGTGATGCGGATGGACTGGCACAGGTTCGTCTTCTGCGACACGCAGTACTCGCACTGCCGGCACTCGGGCACATAAAGCGGAATGACGTGATCACCCTTCCTGAGTGACGTCACGCCCGGACCGACGTCGACCACCACACCGCCCCCCTCATGGCCGAGGATGGCAGGGAACAGTCCTTCGGGATCCGCACCGGAGAGCGTGTACTCGTCCGTGTGGCAGATGCCGGTTGCCCTGATCTCGACCAGCACTTCACCGGCCTTCGGCCCTTGCAGTTCGACGGTCTCGATCGTCAGCGGGGATCCCGCCTTGTGTGCTACGGCCGCACGCGTTCTCATCGGTCGCTTCTCCAGGTGTTCTATGTCAGAGATTCGTATCAGGGCATCCGTGAATTGTAGATGACCGTGCGTTGCCCCATGCGAGAACTTCGATACGCCTTCGGCTTCCCGTGCCGCAAGCACAGTAAACTTCGCTGATGGACTCGCGTCTGAATACCCCGTCGATCCGCCGCGGCCGCTTCGCGCCATCGCCCACCGGTCCGCTACATTTCGGCTCGCTCGTCGCCGCCGTCGGCAGCCATGTGCATGCTCGCCGGCACGGCGCACAGTGGCTGGTACGTATCGAGGATCTGGATCCCCCGCGCGAGGTGCCAGGCGCCGCTGACGAAATCCTGCGCGCGCTCGAAGCCCATCGACTCGAATGGGATGGAAGCGTCATGCGCCAGAGCACCCGCCGAAATCGCTACGATTCCGTATTGCAGGGCCTGACAGCGCGTGGTTTGGCGTATCCGTGCGGCTGCACGAGACGCGAAATCGCTGATTCAGCGCTCCACGGCATGGATGGTCCGGTCTACCCTGGCACGTGTCGCAACGGGCTGCCGCACGGACGCGCCCCTCGCGCATGGCGCATCCGCACGGACGACCGGACGGTCACGTTCATCGACGAACATTACGGCCGCATTGCCCAGCGAGTCGCTCGTGAGGTCGGAGATTTCATATTGCGTCGTGCCGATGGCTTCCATGCCTATCAGCTGGCCGTGGTGATCGACGATGCAGATCAGGGCATCACGGAGGTCGTCCGGGGCGCCGATCTCATCGACTCCACAGCAAGGCAGATCATGCTGCAGCGTCTGCTCGATTTCCCTCAACCCGCATACATGCATTTGCCGATCGCCGTGGATGCCGCCGGCGAAAAACTCTCCAAGCAAACGCGCGCAATGCCTCTCGACTGCTCGATGCCGTCACGCAATTTGTGCGATGTGCTTCGCTTTCTGGGACAAGCGCTTCCTGTCGGACTGGTCGACGAACCGCCGACCACGGTGCTTTCATGGGCTGTGGCACATTGGGACGCAACGGCGATCCCCGGTTCGCGAATCGCACCGGCACCGTTGTCCGCGCGCAGTGACCCGATGCGATCTACCACTGGAAGTTGTCCGCGGTGAAGGTCGGCAGCCCCGCCGCACGCCAGGCGTCGATACCGCCACGATACCAGTACACATTCGCATAGCCGCCCCGAACGGCACGCAACGCGGCGTTGTACGACAGCCAGCAGCGCACGCCCGAACAGAAAAACACGACGGGTCGCTGTTTGTCGTGCCCGGTAATGCGCGCCAGTGTGAAGAGAAAGCGCTTGTCCTCTTCGGCGCTATAGTCCCCCAGGCCGCCGTTGTGCAGCCAGATCGCGCCCGGGAGCGTTAGATGTGCCGGCCCGCTCAACACGTCGATCAACGTCGGCCTGACCGAAGATGCGAGCATCGCGTCGAGATCGGCCGTCTTCACGACGCGCGCGCCCGGCAAGGCATCGGGCGTCGGCGCGTGATAGTCGATGGCTCGATAACCGGGTGGCGGCGCGATGCCCCAGCTCTTTTCCTCCTCGGCCAGTCCGTCGGCGACTGCGACCATTGAGATTTGGCAAAAGAGCGCGACGACCGCAGTCCGAAGAGCAAAGAGGCACGGTCG
>JBIKKL010000222.1:0-7497 GCA_044360365.1 Burkholderiales bacterium
CTCGTTGCGGTGCTCATTCCGCTGCTGTTCATGGGCGACGTCGTCGGCAGACTGTTCCGCGAGTTCGCCGTCACCCTTGCCGTTGCGATTCTGATCTCGGGGGTGGTGTCGCTCACGCTCACCCCGATGATGTGCGCGCGGCTGCTCACGCATACGCCCGAGGCGTCCCAGGGTCGCTTCTATCGCGCGAGCGGGCGCCTCTTCGATCGCATCATCGCGCGCTACGCCAAGATGCTCGAATGGGTGCTCGAGCGCCAGGCGCTCACCCTGCTCGTCGCCGTCGGCACGCTGGCGCTTACGGTCGTGCTCTACCTGATCGTCCCCAAGGGCTTCTTTCCGCTGCAGGACACCGGCGCGATTCTCGGCGTGACCGAAGCCGAGCAGACGGTGTCGTTCCGGGCGATGGCCGAGCGCCAGGAAGCGGTGGCGAAGGTGGTGCTGCAAGACCCGGCGGTCGAGAGTCTCTCGTCGTTCATCGGCGTCGACGGCGTCAATACCACGCTCAACAGCGGGCGCATCATGATCAATCTGAAGCCGCTCGCCCAGCGCGACGTCCGCGCCGACGAGGTCATCCGTCGCCTGCAGCCGCAGCTGCAGCAGATCGCCGGCATCACGCTCTACATGCAGCCGGTGCAGGATCTCTCGATCGAGGATCGCATCAGCCGCAATCAGTATCAGTTCACGATGGAATCGCCGGATGGCCAGGCACTGGCGACGTGGGTGCCCAGGCTGGTCGAGCGCTTGCGACAGTCGGCACAGATCACCGATGTCGCATCGGACCTGCAGGATCGAGGCCTTCAAGCCTTCGTCGACATCGACCGCGACAGCGCGGGGCGTCTCGGCATTACGCCGGCCGCGATCAGCACCGCGCTCTACAACGCGTTCGGACAGCGCCTCATCTCGACGATCTTCACGCAGTCGAGCCAGTATCGCGTCGTACTGGAAGTGCAGTCCGAGTTTCGCAAGGGACCGGATGCCCTCAAAGACCTCTTCGTCAAATCGTCGACCGGTCAGCTGGTGCCGCTTTCGTCGATCGCCAGCGTGAGCGTGGGCAACGCGGCGCTCGCGATCAATCACGTCGGTCAGTTTCCGGCGGCTACCATATCCTTCAATCTCGCCCCCGGGGCCTCGCTCGGCGATGCGGTTCAGGTGGTCGAGGCCGCGGAGAAGGAGATCGGCATGCCGCTCTCCATACAAACCAACTTCCAGGGCGCTGCAGCTTCGTTCCGCGATTCGTTGACGGGTACGCTGCTGCTGGTCCTCGCGGCCGTCGTGGCAATGTACATCGTGCTCGGTGTGCTCTACGAAAGCTTCATCCATCCGGTGACCATACTTTCGACGCTGCCGAGCGCCACGGTGGGCGCGCTGCTCGCGCTGCTGCTTGCCGGCAGCCAGCTCGACATCATCGCCGTCATCGGCATCATCCTGCTGATCGGCATCGTGAAGAAGAACGCGATCATGATGATCGACTTCGCGCTCGAGGCCGAACGCAGCGAGGGTCTCTCGCCGCGCGATGCGATCTTCCAGGCCTGCCTGCTGCGCTTTCGACCGATCCTGATGACGACGATGGCGGCGTTGCTCGGGGCCTTGCCGCTGATGCTCGGCACCGGCGTGGGCTCGGAGCTGCGCCATCCCATGGGCCTCACCATGGTGGGCGGCCTTATCCTGAGCCAGGTGCTCACGCTCTTCACCACGCCGGTGATCTATCTCGCGTTCGATCGGGTCGCGCGCCGGCTTGGTACGAGCGGGCAGTCTGCGCAGCACCCTGCCTAGGGGAACGCGACCATGTGGAATCCTTCGGCCATCTTCATCAATCGTCCCGTGGCGACGACATTGCTGATGATCGGCGTCGTGCTGGCGGGATTGATCGCTTTCACGCGGCTGCCTGTCTCGCCGATGCCGCAGGTCGAGTACCCGGTGATCTCGGTCAGCGCGAGTCTGCCGGGAGCGAGTCCCGAGACGATGGCCGCGACGGTGGCCACGCCCCTCGAGCGCCAGCTCGGCCGCATCGCCGGGGTCAACGAGATCACGTCGTCCTCCACGCTCGGCTCGACGCGCGTGGTGCTTCAGTTCGATCTGAACCGCAGCATCAACGATGCAGCCATCGAAGTGCAGGCGGCGATCAACGCGGCGCGCAGCCAGTTACCGTCAGGCATGCCGAACAATCCGACCTACCGCAAGGTGAATCCTGCGGATGCGCCGATCATGGTGCTTGCCCTGACTTCGGAGGCCTATACACGCCCGCAGCTCTACGACGTGGCGTCGACGATCATCGCGCAGAAGCTCTCGCAGGTGAAAGGCATCGGGCAGGTGAACGTGGGCGGCGGAGCGCTGCCGGCCGTGCGCGTGGCGGTGAATCCGCGCGCACTCAATCATCAGGGCATCGGCCTCGAAGATGTGCGCGCGGCCCTGGTCGCTGCCAATTCGAATCGGCCGAAAGGGCTCGTCGAAGACGGCGACCGGCAATGGTGGATACACGCCAACGACCAGGCCTTCACCGCCGCCGAGTACATGCCGCTCGTGATCTCGTACAGGAACGGCGCGGCCGTGCGGCTGAGCGACGTCGCTACGGTGACCGATTCGACCCAGGACAAGAACAACGCAGCGGTCTCCGACGGCAAGCCCGCGGTGTTGCTCATCCTCTATCGCGAGCCCACGGCGAATATTCTCGAAACGGTCCAGCGCGTCAACGATCTGATGCCGTGGATGCGCGCCTCGATGCCCGAAGCGATGGAACTGGCGACGGCGATGGAGCGCACCTCGACCATTCGTGCCTCGATCGAGGAAGTGGAGCGCACGCTCGTCATCGCCGTGGGGCTCGTGGTACTGGTCGTGTTTGCCTTCCTGCGCAACCTGCGCGCGACCCTGATCCCGGCCGCCGCCATCCCCGTGTCCCTGATCGGTACGTTCGCCTTCATGTATCTGGCGGGCTACAGCGTCAACAATCTGTCGCTGATGGCACTGATCGTGGCGACAGGCTTCGTAGTAGACGACGCGATCGTGGTGCTCGAGAACACCTCGCGCTACCTGGAGCGAGGCATGACGCCGCACGAAGCGGCGATGAAGGGCTCGCGGGAAGTGGCTTTCACCGTGCTGTCGATGAGCATTTCGCTCATCGCCGTGTTCATTCCGATCCTTCTCATGGGCGATATCGTCGGGCGCTACCTGCGCGAGTTTGCGATGACGCTCTCGGTCTCCATCATGATTTCGCTGGTGGTGTCGCTCACGCTCACGCCGATGATGTGCGCGAAGCTCCTCAAGCCTCGGCCCCAGGGGCACGTCGCCAACCCCTGGGGCGAGCGATTCTTCACAGGCATGCTTCGGGGCTACGAGCGCAGCCTCGCTTTCGCTTTGAGGCACTCGTTCCTGACCCTGCTCGTCCTGGCAGGCGTCATCGGATTGAACGTGCATCTCTACAATACGATCCCCAAGGGCTTCTTTCCGCAGCAGGACACTGGGCGGCTTTTCGGCAGCTTGCGTGCGGATCAATCCGCGCCGTTCGAGCTTACACGCCGCAAGATGGAAAGTTTCGTCGAGATCGTTCGCAGCGATCCTGCCGTGGAGAAGGTGACCGCTGTGATCGGCGGCGGTTCGCGTCGGTCGGGCACCATGTTCGTGACGCTCAAGCCGTTGTCCGAGCGCAAGGAGTCGTCAGATGTGATCGTGGCGCGCATACGCCAGCAGGCCAATCGCGTACCGGGGGGGCGACTGTTCCTGACGTCGGCGCAGGACGTGCGCATCGGCGGGCGACAAGCGAGCAGTTCGTACCAGTACACGCTGCGCAGCGACGATCTCGAGCAGTTGCGCACATGGACGCCCAGGCTCGAGCAGGCGCTGCAGGGCGCGCGGGAATTCGTCGAGATCGACAGCGACCAGGAAACGCGCGGTCTGCAGCTCTCGCTCGTCATCGATCGGCCCACGGCATCGCGCTACGGCATCACGCCGGATTTGATCGATGCGACGCTCGGCAACGCGTTCAGTCAGGCGGTGGTGTCGACCATCTATCGGGAGCGCAATCAGTACCGCGTGGTGATGGAAGTCGAAGAGCGCTTCTCGAACAGTCCGGAATCGCTCAAGGGCGTCTACGTGCGCGCGCCTGGCGGGGCTCAAGTGCCCCTGAGTGCCTTTGCGCGCTACGAGTACACCAACGCGCCGCTCTCGGTGCATCATCAGAGCCAGTTCGCCGCTGCGACCCTGTCGTTCGACCTGGCTGAAGGGGCGGCATTGTCGGATGCCGTCGCCCGCATCGAGGAAGCCAGTGCCCGCATCGGCATGCCGAATACCGTTTTCGGCAGCTTCGAAGGAACGGCACGCGGATTCCAACGCTCGCTGCAGTATCAACCCCTTCTGATTCTCGCCGCGATCGTCGCGGTGTACCTCGTGCTGGGCGTGCTCTACGAGAGCTACATCCATCCGCTGACGATACTGTCCACGCTCCCGTCGGCGGGTGTCGGGGCGTTGCTTGGCCTGATGCTCTTCGAGGCGGACTTCGGCGTGATCGCGCTGATCGCGTTGTTCCTGCTGATCGGCATCGTGAAGAAGAACGCGATCATGATGGTCGACTTTGCGCTCGCTGCCGAACGCAACGAAGGCATGGGGCCGAAGGAGGCGATTTTCCAGGCATGCCTGCTGCGCTTTCGGCCGATCATGATGACGACGATGGCAGCGATGCTGGGGGCATTGCCGCTTGCGCTCGGTCGCGGCGACGGAGCAGAACTGCGCACGCCGCTCGGGATCGCGATTGTCGGCGGCCTGTTGTTGAGCCAGCTCCTGACCTTGTACACCACACCGGTGGTTTACCTCTACCTCGACCGTTTTCGTCTATGGTGTCAACGTATGCGCAGACGGTCCCCGACGACCTCTCCGGAGCCGCAGTGAGATTGGAATCGAGACACTCTTTGGTCCAGGGCCGGAAATTCCTGCTCCGGAGTGCGACGTGCGTGCTCGCCGCCGGCGTGTTGATGGGCCTCGGTGCGTGCAGCACCGTCGGACCCGGTTACGAACGTCCTGCGATGAGCGTACCCGCCGGCTATTCGAACGTGGACGGAAACTGGAAGCCGGCACAGCCCGGCGATGGCCTCCCGCGCGGCAGTTGGTGGACGATCTACGGCGATCCGCACCTCGACGCCCTGGCGGCACGGCTCGAACAGGGCAATCAGAATCTGCGCCAGGCGGAGGCGAGATTTCGCCAGGCGAGCGCAATCGCGAACGCCGCGCGCGCGGACCGGTATCCGTTGGTTACGGGCGGGACCAGCGGCTCGCGGAGCCGCACCGAAGGCGCCGCCGGTGGGCCACGCAGCAGCTACGAGTTCGACCTGCGTGCGTCATGGGAGCCGGATTTCTGGGGGCGCATCCGCCGGTCCGTCGAAGCTGGTGCCGCGCAGGCGCAAGCGGCGGCGGCGGACATCGAATCGGTACGTCTGTCCGCGACGGCCGCGTTGGTACAGAACTACTTCGCACTGCGGGTGATCGACGCCCAGGCACGACTGCTCGACGAATCGGTGGCCGCGTATGGGCGCTTTCTCAAGCTGACCCAGAACCGCTACAACGCCGGCGTGGTCGGCAAGTCGGATATCGTTCAGGCCGAAGCTCAGCTCCGAAGCACCCAGGCTCAGCGGGTCGATCTCGGCGTGCAGCGTGCACAACTCGAACATGCCATCGCCGTATTGCTCGGCGAAACCCCGGCGACATTGTCCATTCCGCCCGGCCCCATGATTACGAGCCTTCCACCGATTCCGATGGGCCTTCCCTCCGAATTGCTGCAGCGGCGGCCCGACATTGCGGGCGCCGAACGCAGCGTCGCTGCTGCGAACGCTCGTATCGGCGTTGCACGGGCCGCGATGTATCCGTCGGTCACGCTGACCGGCAATGCGGGACTGACCGCCGCAACCCTGCCCATGCTGCTGCAGGCGCCGACCTATTTCTGGGCACTCGGCGCCGCCGCCGCGCAGACGCTCTTCGACGGCGGCACGCGGCAGGCGAATGTCGATCAGGCGCGCGCCGCGTTCGACGCAGAGGTTGCACTTTATCGTCAGACCGTCCTGACGAGTTTTCAGGAAGTCGAAGACAACCTCGCGACCTTGCGCATCCTCGCAGAGGAAGCGAAGCTGCAGGCCGCCGCCGTGGCTGCCGCGCGACAGTCCGTGCAACTCATGGAGAATCGCTACAAGGCCGGAACCGCCAACTTTCTCGAAGTGATCGTCGTGCAGGCCATCGCGTTGTCGAACGAGCGCACGGCGATGGCGCTGCTCGGGCGTCGTCTTGCGGCGAGCGTGCAGCTGGTGCGGGCGCTCGGTGGAGGATGGGAGGCAGGAACGGGAATCCAGTTGGGCGTGACCGGCGAGAAGTAGTCCGCACTGCCGCGCGATGGACGGGTCAAGCGCGCGTAATCACCGCGTTCAACGCTTTACCGGTCCCTGTGCCGGACAGGACAACTGCATGTCGTCCTCATGCGCTTCGCGTGGAGAAGCGATGTCATCGCAACCAGTACCAGGCACCGATGGCGAGCCCGATCAGCCATCGCCAGACCGGCGCGCCTGAGCGGGATGCCTCGCCAGTCATCAGGGGGGACTTGATGCTGGCTTTCGACGGTGCGACATTCTTCGCATCCACGAGATCCTTCGCTTCCTTCAGGCCGATGCGCATCTCGGCGCGGACGATCTTGATGGCTTCGATCTTGTTGCCGCGTTCGAGTGCTTCGAGCGCCGCAAGCGGGAGCGGTTGCTCGTGCAAGTTGTTCCGCATCGATCATCCTCGCTGTGCGGCGTGCGGCGGCATATGGCGCCTGCGCGAACAGCCTGCAGTTTATCCAGACTGTTTGCTGCATTGCGATACCGGCTCTGGTAGGCTCGCTCGTTCATCCTCACCAGGAGCGTGTCATGCGTAAGCTCATCGTTGCCGCTGTGGTGGCAACTTCATTTTCGCCCTCGACGCTGCCTGCCGCAGAGAGCTATCCCAACCGTCCGATTCGCTTCATCGTACCCTATCCTCCCGGCGGCGGCTCGGACATCACGGGGCGGGCGATCGGCGAAAGGATGTCGGCTTCGATGGGCCAGACGGTCGTCATCGACAACCGACCCGGCGCGACCGGTTTGATCGGCACCGAGCTCGCTGCGAAGGCCCCCGCAGATGGCTACACCATCATCCTGGCCGATGCACCGCACACGATCAACGCGGTCGTGTACAAGAAGAAGCGCTACGACGCCATCAAGGATTTCACCCCGATCACCCTGGTCGCCACTTCGCCCCAGGTGTTTGCTGCGCATCCTTCCTTCAAGTACGGCACGCTGAAGGACCTCCTGGCCGCGCCCAAGGGCGAAACGCAGAAGTATGCCCTCGCGACCAGTGGTCTCGCGAGCGGCCCGCACATGACGATCGAATGGCTGCGAGTGAAGACGGGCGTCGGCTTCAATCACGTCCCATACAAGGGCGGCGGCCCCGCCTTGGCCGATGCGGTCGCCGGGCAGGTGCCGCTCGTCGTGAATGCCCTGCCTGCGG
>JBIKKL010000009.1:0-23748 GCA_044360365.1 Burkholderiales bacterium
TTCGCTTGCGCACGCCGAAGAACCCGCTCGCCACCGCCCTGATGACCTGAAAGAGCGACGCCGGCCTGCCGGCCTTGGAGGGATCTTCGCCCATGTCTGATCACCCCGTCACCCCGGCCGCAACAGGCTTCGGCGTCGCGCCGTCGAGTTCGAAAAACGTATAAGACAGCGTGACGGTACCTACGTCTTTGGGCAACTCGGGATCGACCACGAGGACGACCGGCATCTGTCTCGTTTCCCCGGGCTTGAGTTCCTGCTTCTGAAAGCAGAAACACTCCATCTTGCGAATGTAGCCCGCGGCCACTTTGGGACCGTAGCTGGGAATGGCCTGCCCTGCA
Source organism: Burkholderiales bacterium (assembly GCA_044360365.1). Lineage (GTDB taxonomy): Bacteria > Pseudomonadota > Gammaproteobacteria > Burkholderiales > WYBJ01 > WYBJ01. The sequence goes on from JBIKKL010000009.1 coordinate 339, forward strand.
ATGGCAGCCTGCGAGGTATTGCTGACCTCGTACATGATATGCACCAACTCGCCCGGACGCACCTTCAGGCTGCGTTGCGTCGGCGCGAACTTCCACGGCAAACCGCGGGTATTTGCGTCGAGTTCCAAGGTAACCCAGCGCGACGTATCGACCTGAGTGTTGAGCGGAGCATCGGGCTTGATGAAGTTGTTGATGCCGGTGACTTCACAGATCGCGCGATAAAACGGAACCAGCGCGTAGCCGAAACCAAACATCGCGACAGCGAAGATGACCAGGCGCTTCAGCGTGCTTCTATTGTGGGTAGACGGGCTCACCCGATGACCTTCACGAAGAAAGCGACAAAGGAAAGCACCGCAAGCGCACCGACCATCAATGCGGTGATGACGTTCTTGCGCTCGCGCTGCTTGATCTGTTCGATCGAATTCACTTTCCAGATCCTGGCACTGTTACTTGACCACTGGCGGCGTCTCGAAGCTGTGATACGGAGCGGGCGACGGCAGGTGAGTCCATTCCAGCGTATCAGCGCCTTCCCACGGATTGGCCGGCGCCTTTTCTCCGCTGCGGATGCACTTCACGACGATGTACAGGAAGAGCAGCTGCGAGAGGCCAAAACCGAACGCACCGATCGACGAGACCATGTTGAAGTCGGCGAACTGCAAAGCGTAGTCGGGAATCCGGCGCGGCATGCCGGCGAGGCCGAGGAAGTGCTGCACGAAGAACGTGACGTTGAAGAAAACGAAAGAAAGCCAGAAGTGCCACTTGCCGAGCGTTTCGTCGTACATGTGCCCGGTCCACTTCGGGAGCCAGAAGTAGACCCCGGCGAAGGCCGAGAACAATGCTCCGGCCACCATGACGTAGTGGAAGTGCGCAACAACGTAATAGGTATCGTGCAGTTGTATGTCCACCGGCGTAATCGATAGCACGAGGCCGGTGAAGCCGCCCAGCGTGAAGAGAAAAAGGAAGCCGATGGCGAAGAGCATGGGCGTTTCGAAGGTCAGCGACCCCTTCCACATCGTCGCCACCCAGTTGAACACCTTGACGCCTGTGGGCACGGCAATCAGCGTAGTCGCGTACATGAAGAAGAGCTGGGCCTGTACCGGCATGCCCGTCGTGTACATGTGATGCGCCCAGACGATGAACGACAGGATTGCAATCGAAGAGGTCGCATATACCATCGACGTGTAACCGAAGAGCGGTTTGCGCGAAAACGCCGGAATGACCTGAGAGACCACTCCGAACGCGGGAATCGCGATGATGTAAACCTCCGGATGACCGAAGAACCAGAAGATGTGCTGGTACAGCACCGGATCGCCGCCACCCGCGGGATTGAAGAAGTGCGTGCCGAAGTGCCGATCAGTCAGGATCATGGTCACCGCACCGGCCAACACGGGCATCGCTGCCACGACGAGATACGCGGTGATGAGCCACGTCCAGCAGAACATGGGCATCTTCATCAGCGTCATCCCGGGAGCACGCATGTTGAGGATGGTGGTGATGATGTTGATCGAACCGAGGATCGACGACATCCCGAGAATGTGCACCGCAAAAATCGCAAGATCCATCCCGAGGCCCATCTGGATCGTCAGGGGCGGATAGAGCGTCCATCCGGCGGCGGCGGCCCCTCCGGGGACGAACATCGAAACGACCAACAGCAGCGCTGCCGGGGGCAGGAGCCAGAAGCTCCAGTTGTTCATTCGGGGAAACGCCATGTCGGGCGCACCGATCATCATCGGAATCTGCCAGTTCGCGAAGCCGACGAAGGCAGGCATGATGGCACCGAACACCATGATCAGCCCGTGAAGGGTCGTCATCTGGTTGAAGAAGTCCGGATTGACGACCTGCAACCCCGGTTGAAACAATTCCGCGCGGATGACGAGCGCCATGACCCCGCCGACCAGAAACATCGCGAAGCTGAACCACAGGTACGCCGTGCCGATGTCTTTGTGGTTGGTGGTCGTGAGAAAGCGCTTCAACCCGGTGGGATGGTGATCGTGGTGATCGTCGTGGCCGTGCCCGTGGGTATGGTCATGAACGGTTGTGCTCATCGATGGCTCCGTAAATTCCTAGATAGCGTTCGACCGGGAACGGCAGGTTATCGGGCGACGACCGCGGCCGCCCCTTGGGCGACCTTGATTGTCGAGGCTGATTCCAAGCTTGCCGATTTTTTCTCGCGGGCCGCTTTGACGTCGGCGGGCTTCACTGCATCCCCAGCTTTGTTGTCCCATGCATTGCGGACGTAAGTGATCACCGCGGCCAGTTCGACGTCGGACAGCTGCTTGAACGACTGCATCGCGGTAGGTTTGCCGTCGCGGACTACCCCGTGCAGCACGGGCGCGATCGATCCTTCCTGCGGACCCGTGACCAGTTTCGAACCGTTGAGCGCCGGGAACGTCCCCGGTATTCCCATTCCGGTGGCCTGATGGCAGGCGACACAGTTTTGTGCAAATACCTTTTCGCCGCGCGCCTTCAATTCATCGAGCGACCAATCCTTGTTGGGATCGTCCGCGGTGGCCGCCATTGACTTCTTGCGCTCTTCGACCCACTTCGCGTAGTTGTCTGCGGACAGCACATTGACGACGATGGGCATGAAGCCATGATCCTTGCCGCAGAGTTCGGCGCACTGGCCACGGAACGTTCCTTCACGCTCGGCGCGGAACCAGGTATCGCGAACGAAGCCGGGAATGGCATCCTGCTTGATCGCCAACGCCGGCACCCACCACGCGTGAAGCACATCGGCAGCGGTAAGCACGATCCGCACTTTCTTGCCGACGGGTACGACCAACGGTTCGTCGACTTCGAGCAGGTAATTCTCACCCTTGGGCGCCGTACCGTCGATCTGCTCTCGCGGCGTGGACAGCGTGCTCACGAAGGAGATGCCTTCGCCGTCACCTTTCAAATAATCGTAGCCCCACTTCCACTGGTAACCGGTCACCTTGATGGTGAGATCGGCCGCCGTGGTGTCCCGGGCCTGAATGAGCGTTCGGGTGGCCGGCACCGCAATGCCGATCAAGATCAGGAAGGGGACCACCGTCCACACGATCTCGACCAGGGTGTTCTCGTGGAAGTGCGCGGCCTTATGGCCGGCCGACTTGCGATGCTTGAACACCGCATAGAACATGACGCCGAACACGCCGACGAAAATCAGCAAACAGACCCAAAGGACCATGTTGTGCAGATCGTAGATCGACTGGCCGAGGGCGCTGTTCGGATCCTGCAGGTTGTAGCGGCTCGCGCACGCGATGGATGGACCCAGTGCGAGCAGTGCACCCGCAATGCGCTTCCCGATCATTATGTTTCCCAGCCCTGATTGTTGTCTCATTGTTCAACCCGCAAATGATCCCGAAGCTTGCGGGCCGCTTGAATGCGCGCCCCCTCGCTCAGGAGTATTCCGAACTCGATCTCCCTGCCGTGAGAACGCAGCGAGAACTGCCTCCCCCCAACACCATCTCGCACGATGACCTGTGTCCAGTGGCGGTTCGCATCGAAGCGCCGCACGCGTCCACTCGTCCGGCATTCGACGGACAATCGATCACCGTGGATGACGACTCTCTCGTAGTCGTCGGCACGTCGGGACCAACTGCGAAAAGCCAAATATAACGCGCCCAATTCCAATCCTGCGAACGGCAAAACCAGCCATGCTCCCATGACTGACCAAACCGTTGCGATCATCAGCGATACGGTTGCCACGAGCCAGAAAGCTTTGCGAAGCTGTGCATCCGACAGCGAACGATTGCGTTTCGCATCCAACACCACCGTCCCATTATCAACGACTGGATCGTGGCGCATGGTTTATCCGAAACGTCGTTCGCGGCTGCATTGACCTGCATCAACAAAGCGGCAGAAGAGCGCCAGCAATTTATCACACGGCTCGTTGCACGCGCAAGAAAGCGCCACGGATTAATGCCTTATGAAGCGTCGCGCTGTGGCAGCCATCGCTCGAGCTCAACCGTATCGATCGACGCCCGCATCGTTTGCAGCCGTCGAGCCGTCGCGCGAACGTAGGGAACGTCGGCAAGCAGCGGCGCCGCGATCCGCATACGAAGCGCTTCCACGTTCTGGCGATAGCGATGCATGCGTGCATCGACGCGGTTTGCGACCCATCCGGCCAGCACCAGCCCGCGCCGCTCAACGGCTTCCGCGGTAAGCAGTGCATGCGACAAACATCCCAAGCGCATGCCGACAACCAGGATCACCGGTAAGCCAATGCGAACGGCGAGGTCACCGGAATCGACATCCGGGCCGAAGGGGACGAGAAACCCGCCGGCGCCTTCAACGACCACGACGTCGACGCACATCGAGAGTTCGCGACACGAATCGGCGAGGAGATCGATGTCTATCGGCACGCATGCCTCCGACGCCGCGATATGGGGCGCAACCGCCGGTGCAAACACATACGGATTGCGCAAGCGCCGAGGCGCACGCACGGGGCTGGCACGTTCGAGACGCGCGACATCGCTGTTGTGCAAACGTCCATTGATGCGTCTTGCGCCCGCAGCGACGGGCTTCATTCCAACGCTGGACCAGCCCGCGTCCTGCAACGCGTGGATCAATCCGCAAGCGGTTTCGGTCTTGCCTACGCCGGTATCGGTGCCCGTCACGAAGAATCCATGCATGGGCTTCATCGCGGTCCGCCTTCCCTGGCGGGGTGGAAGGCAACGATCGATTCCCCCGAAGCTGTTCGCCGCTCGCTTTGCGGGCGCCAGGCATGACCATAGACGACCTCGAACGTGGCCGGCAACCGGTCGTCGATTCGAAATCGCTCGTACGCCGCGCGCATCCGCGCGTACCCGCGGCTTCCGCTGAGCCCGTGCGATCGACCGGAGTTCGCGTTGCCGCCGCCACCGGCCTTCAGTTCACCGAGCAATGCCTCGACACTCGGATACGTGAGCGTGAGTTGTTCCATGTCCATGACCGGGTCACCAAAGCGCGCCTGCACCAGCCAGTCGCCGACATCGTGCAGGTCGACGAACGGGTTCACGTGTGCGAAACCGTCCGCTTCGGCGTAGCTTGCCCGCAGTTCCTTCAAGGTATCGGGACCCAACATACTGAACATGAACACGCCGCCTGGGCGAAGCACGCGATAGACCTCAAGCAGCGAGCGAGATAAGTCCGTCCAATGCAATGCGAGGTTTGACCACACCATGTCGAACGCACGCTCGGAGAATGGAAGCTGTTCGATATCGGCACAGACACGCGTTCGCTCGTTGCGTTTCAGGCGTCTCAGCCCACGTTGCCACCATGACCCGGAATCACCCGATTGCAGAAGCATCTGCAGCGCAAGGTCGGTCTCGACGACACGACACCCGGGATACCGGTTCCGGAGCATGAGCGCGCCAGCGCCGATGCCGCTGCCCAGATCCAACGCTTGCGTGGGTGCAGCTCGCAACAGATCGAGTCGTTCCTCCATGCGCGTACCGATTTCGCGTGCAAGGAAGTTCGCGTTGCCGTGCCCGACAGCACGACGCTCGAAACCCCGACGCACCGATTGCTTGTCGAAGCGGGATGAGTCGGTCTCGCCACTCATTCGAGCACCTCGTGCAGCGCCCGTGCCAAAGCTCGCACGTCGTCGACGCAGTGCGCAGCTGACAGGCTGATCCGCAACCGGGCAGTACCCGCAGGCACGGTCGGCGGCCGGACGGCTGGTACCACGAAGCCGCGCGCCTTGAGCGCGCGCGACACCGCCACCGCTTGATTGGCCTCGCCCAGCACCAAGGGCTGAATCGCCGTTCGCGATTCGATCAACTTCGGCGCATGTCGTTCGAGTGCCTGCCTGAATGCGATCACCAGCTCGGCGAGGCGCTCGCGCCGCCAATCCTCGGTACGCAGGATGTTCAAACTCTCCCTCAGCACGGCCGCCAGAATGGGCGGTGTCGCCGTCGTGTAGATATAGGTACGCGCGCGATTGACCAGGTAATCGATCAGCACCCCGGATCCGGCGACAAATGCGCCGTAGACCCCGGCCGCCTTGCCCAGGGTACCCATGTAGATCACACGACACGAATCGATGCCAAGCTCGGCGAGCGTCCCTTCGCCATGCGGACCGAGCACCCCGAAGCCATGCGCGTCGTCCACCAGGAGGTAGGCATCATGCCGCTCGCACGCACCAAGCAGCGCGACAAGGGGAGCGATGTCGCCGTCCATGCTGAACACCGCATCCGTGACCACCAATTTCCGACGCGCCTTCGATGCCCGCAGAGCACGCTCCAGTGCATCGACATCGCAATGCGCGTAGCGGCGAAACTTCGCGCGGCTCAACACCATCGCATCGTTGAGCGACGCATGATTGAGGCGGTCGGCGAAGATCTCGTCATCGCGCCCGCAAAGCGCCGTGACGACACCGAGGTTCGCCATGTAGCCTGTGGAGAACAACAGCGCGTCGGGAAAGCCCACGAATCGTGCCAGATCCTGCTCTAGCGCGTCGTGTGCGGCACTGTGCCCGTACAGCAGGTGCGATGCACCTGCGCCAACTCCGAACGAGACCGCCGCATCCTTCACCGCTTCGATCAGACGTGGATCGGAAGCGAGGCCCAGGTAGTCGTTGGATGCGAAGGACAGGTATGTCCGCCCCTCGATGGATACCCGCGCGGCCTGCGGCCCGTCGAGATGCACCCGCGATCGAAGCAGCCCGTGGGCCTGCAGGTCCGCGAGCTCGGCTGCCAGCGATTCAACCATCGGTACCGAAGGACTGGTCATCGCTCGCGCCTATGCCCGCAAACCCCGCATCACGACAAACAGCCGCCTCGTCAGGCGTTCGGAATCGGTGCCGCCGGCCGCAGTCCGAGCTTGGACATCAGCTGCTGATCGCGCTCAACGTCCGGGTTGCCCGTCGTCAGCAGCTTGTCGCCATAGAAAATGGAATTGGCACCGGCGAGGAAGCAAAGCGCCTGCACAGCCTCGGACATTTCCGTGCGTCCGGCAGACAGCCTGACTCGGGCGCGCGGCATGGTGATTCGAGCGCACGCGATGGTCCGCACGAACTCCAGCGGATCGAGCGGGTCCGCATCGGCGAGCGGCGTGCCGGGAACGGCAACGAGATTGTTGATCGGCACCGATTCGGGATAAGGGTCGAGGCTCGCCAGTTGCGAAATCAATGCAGCGCGTTGTTCACGGGATTCGCCCATGCCGACGATGCCGCCGCAACAGACGTTGAGCCCCGCGCCCCGGACGCGTCCGAGCGTATCCAGGCGGTCTTGCTGCTCGCGCGTATGGACGATCTCGCTGTAGTGATCCGGCGAGGTGTCGAGGTTGTGGTTGTAATAGTCGAGGCCCGCCGCGGACAGCTGCTCGGCCTGCCCCTCCTTCAACATGCCCAGCGTTGCGCAGGTTTCCATCCCCAAGCTGCGCACCGCCTTGATCATGTCGGCGACTTTCTCGATGTCGCGCTGCTTCGGTCCACGCCATGCAGCCCCCATGCAGAAGCGTGTTGCCCCGTTTGCCTTGGCTGCTTGCGCCGCTGCGACAACCTGATCGATCGGCATCAGCGCCTGGTCCGCCACCCCTGTATTGAACCGCACCGACTGTGGGCAGTAGCCGCAATCCTCCGGACACCCACCGGTCTTGACCGAAAGCAGGGTCGACAGCTGTACCTCGTTCGGATCGAAATGCTCGCGATGCGCGTTCTGGGCTCGGAAGAGAAGATCATTGAACGGAAGCGCGAAGAGTGCAGCGACGGCCTCCGGTGTCCAGCGCACGGTGCTGCGTCGGGAGAGAGCTTGAGCTTCGTCTACAATCGGTGCATTCATGGGCTGGCCGCCTGGAGATGTCGTTGTTCAATTTTGGACGGACGATTCTAAACTACTGCTCAACGCTGAGGCAGCATGCTTTGCCTGCATCGTGCCTGCTGTGTGCGGCGCCGGCCAAGCACGCCAACCTCTGCGAGGATTGCCGCGCGGATCTGCCGGTCCTGCCGTTGGAACATTGTCCCGTATGCGCCGAACCGACGCTCGGCGCAACCCTTTGCGGTGCTTGCCTTTCGCGCCCGAGGCAGTTCGACCGCGTGCTCGCACCCGCCGCCTATGCCTATCCGCTCGACCGGCTCATCCAGAGTTTGAAGTACGGCGGCAATCTCGCCGTTGCCCCCCTGCTCGCCGACCTCATGCTGGCAACGATCGCTGACGAACCGCTGCCGGACATCATCGTTCCGATGCCGCTCAGCGCCGAACGGCTCAAGGAGCGCGGCTTCAACCAGTCCCTCGAAATCGCCACGCTGATCGGTCGCCGAACGGGCGTGCCGGTGGATGCCGAAGCCTGTCAGCGCGTCCGGCACGGCGACGCACAGACCGCATTGCCGTACCAACGCCGATCGGACAACGTTCGCGGTGCGTTCGTGTGCATGCGAGACGTCGAGGGTTGCTCGATCGCTGTCGTGGACGACGTGCTGACGACCGGCTCGACGCTCAACGAACTCGCGCGCGTGCTGCGGCTTGCAGGTGCGAACCGCATCACGGGATGGATGGCTGCCCGTACGCTGCCCAATAGCGCCTGACCCACGATTACTCAGGGGTGGAGAACCGCGGCGTTCACGCGGCGACGACCCCGCCTACCATGGAGATCTCCAGATGACTGCTCAACTTCGAGGTGCCGACGTTCTGGCGCAGGCGCTCGCTCGGGCCGGCACGCGCTATCTGTTTTCGCTTTCGGGCAACCAGGTCATGCCCCTTTACGACGCAGCGATCGACACGCACCTCGACATCATTCACGTGCGCCACGAAGGTGCCGCAGTCCACATGGCTGATGCGTGGGCACGCATGACCGGCCAGCCGGGTGTCGCCGTCGTTACGGGCGGTCCCGGCCATGCGAACGCGATCGGCGCGCTTTACACCGCGACGGCATCGGACTCGCCGCTGATCCTGCTCTCCGGCCATGCGCCGCTGAACCAGCTTGGCACGGATGCATTTCAGGAGATGCGCCAGGCCGACATGGCCGCGCCCGTGGTCAAGGCCGCCTGGACCGCCGAAAGCCCCGCGAGCCTGGGCCAGGACATCGCGCGTGCGTTCAACATCGCGCTGTCCGGGCGACCCGGGCCGGTGCACATCAGCCTGCCCTTCGATGTGCTCGAGTCCAAGATCGATGCAGCCAGAATCGCGCCGCCGCACGAGTCCGCCTTCGCAGCAACGCCCATCGGCTTGAACAAGGACACGGCCGCTGCGATCGCGAGCCGTATCGCAGCCGCGAAGCGCCCGCTCATCATCTGTGGTCCGGTCGGGGGCACCCCAAAGGGACAGTTGCTCGTAGCAAAGTTAGCACATGCTTACAAGGTGCCTGTGTTATGCATGGAGAGTCCGCGCGGCGTAAACGATCCGGCGCTCGGCGCCGTCGCCGAAGTCCTGAAGGATGCCGATCTGATCGTCCTCATCGCGAAGAAGCTCGACTTCACACTTCGGTTCGGCAAAGCACCCGCCTTCGCGCCGACGTGTCAGTTCGTGATGATCGATCCCGACCAGGAGACTTTCTCACGAGCCGCGAAAGCGCTCGGCGAACCGGCTCGCATCGTAAGCACCGCGCAAGCGGATCCGATCAGCGCGATCGAGGCCCTCGCCGCTGTTGCCAAGACGGGCGGCGGGGACGAAGGCTGGGCGCGCGAAGTCGACGCAGCCACCCGTTTCCGGCCTGCCGCCTGGGATAGCGTGGGCAATCGATCCGATGGCGCACTGCATCCGGTCGAGGTCGGGCGCACCGTCGGTGCGTTAGCCGGTCCGGATGACGTCCTCGTCATCGACGGCGGCGAATTCGGACAATGGTCGCAGGCGTGCGTATCGCCGCACACCCGTCTCATCAACGGCCCTGCGGGATCGATCGGCAGCGCCATTCCCTTTGCGCTGGCCGCCAAACTCGCGCGCCCGCAGGCCAAGGTCTTTGCCCTGCTCGGCGATGGCACGTTCGGCTTTCACATGGCCGAATTCGACACGGCCGTTCGCCATCGGCTGCCCGTCGTTGCGGTCATCGGCAACGATGCCTGCTGGAATGCCGAGCATCAGATTCAGCTCAACACCTACGGCAAGGAGCGCACGACAGGCTGTGAGCTGCTGCCCACTCGCTACGACCAGGCAGTGGCCGGATTGGGCGGATACGGTGCCCTGGTGCAGAAAAGCGCAGCACTTCGCCCCACGCTGGACGAGGCGATTGAGTCCGGCAAACCGGCCTGCGTCAACGTTTCGATCGATCGTTTGCCGGCACCCGTGGTGACCCGTAAAACTACAGCGACCGGACCAAGCGGCCACTGAACCTCTGTCGCGCGCGGGGTCGGCGCGAACCTCCGACCCGCGAGCAGGCGGAGTGACTGAGACTGTCAGTCTGCGTCGACGACCCGAGTCACAGCGCGGGAGTCGCCGAACGAAGGCACGTACACCGAATGCGTGCCCGGGCCGCCCGCCACCAGGATGCCGATCTCTTCGGGCCGCACGGATACGGGCAACATCGTATCGGCGTCGATGCGGCCGAATTCTGCGCCCCGGCTCAAACGTGTGCGATCGAGATCCTTGGGCGCCATTCGGCCCGCCGCCATTTTCGAATCCTCCCAGAGGCGCGCGCGCAGCATGGGCTTGTCGTAGCCGTCGCGATGCAGGACCTCCGCATGCTCGGGACACACGATGACCCACGGCTCGCCGCCCAACCAATAATCGTTGCTCGACGCGAAGGACATCGAATCGGCCATCGACTGGATCAGGCCTTCGGCGTCCTTGGCGTGCATGTTCATGTTGAGCGTTCCCGATGCGCCGACGACCGTCACTGCACTGCTCGACGATGGGCAGCCGCGCTCGACATGCAAGGGCAACCATGGACTTCCGGTTTCGTTCTCCGCACAGCAAAACGTGTATTTGCCCGGCTGGCCGTGTGTGGCGCGGTCCATGTCACCCGGCAAAGCGCCACCGACGTTCTGCAGAACGAGTCGCAATGCCCGGCCCAGCGTCGCATTAGACCACGCGCCCTGCCCGAGACAGTTCATGCCGCCGTTCATCTCCAGTCTGGATGTCATCGGCCCGTTGACGATGAGAAACACGGCCACCGGATTGGTCGTCGCCTGCACGGCCTGAAGGTTGAACGCCGGATCGCACACCGCCTCGACCGCGGCGATCAGCACCGGCATGCACTCAGGACGACAACCGGCCACGACGGCGTTGATCGCAACATGCTCCACGGTCGCAGCGCCGAAGGCAGGGGCCACCCGTCCGACCAGGTCGCCACGGGAGCGCCTGGTGCCATGGAGCATCGCCTCGACGCGTTCACGAGTCGGCGGCACGACGGGCAAACCGTCGCCCCAGCGTCTTTCCACGAACAACCGATTGACGGCATCGAGGTCGTCCGCGACCTCGATCAAACGGGCAGGCTCGCTCACGTCACCCCCGTCTTTGCAGCGGATTGCACGAGTTTCGAGATTTCGTCGGCGCACCGGGATGCGATGTCCCGCACCTGGTCGCGCGTGCAGACGCCGAAGGGATGAGGTATCACGGCGAGCGGCAGATCAGGATGTCCGAGGGCCTTGGCCTGGGCACGGCCCAAGGTCATGAAGGCAGTCGTGCATACAGTGAGGGCAGCAGCCCCTCGCTTTGCCGCTTCGATACTGTCGTGGACACTCCACGACGTGCATGACCCTCAATCGCCCGAGCCGGTAATGACCAGATCGCATTGAGCGACGAGTTCATCGACGACCTCCGGCGCGGCCGGCGTGGAAGGGCCGCGCTTCGCCCGTTTGACGATCTTGGCAACCCCATAGCGCTGGACCAGGAGTTCGGCCAAATCGTCGACCAGATGATGGAAGTTCGGCTTTGCGTTGTCGATGAATCCCACGGTCTTGCCGGCGAGCGCATCAAGGCTGTGCCGTGCAACCCTTGATTCGGCCGCTCCGGGCGCGGTGGGATCGTAGATAAGCAGAGTCGCCGTCATGGCTGCGTTTCCTTCGCTCTCGATGCAGCGCGGTGCTTGAGCCGCGCCTATTTCATCGTTACGCGTGCAAAGCGCCGCTTGCCGATCTGCATGACGACGCTCGCTCCCTTTTGCATCAGCAGGCCCTTGTCGGACAGGCGTTCGCCTTCGAGCTTGACGCCGCCCTGGCCGATCAGGCGTATCGCTTCCGACGTACTCGCGGCCAGCCCCGCCTGCTTGAGCACTTGCGGAATGGGCATACCCTCGGGCGGCGCGACCAGTTCGATCTCCGGCAGATCCTTGGGGATCTCGCCCTGCCGAAAGCGCGCCTCGAAGTCGGCCAGTGCAGCGTCGGCGGCGCCCTGATCATGGAACCGGGCCACGATCTCCCTGGCGAGGTCGACCTTGACATCCCGCGGATTGCGCCCGCCGGCCACCTCTTCTCGCCAGCGCTCGATCGTACCGGACGGCTGGAAGGAAAGGAGCGTCAGATACCGCCACATCAGTTCATCCGAAATCGACATCAGCTTGCCGAACATGTCGTTCGGCGCGTCCGTGATGCCGACCGTGTTGCCGAGCGACTTCGACATCTTGTTGACGCCGTCCAGCCCTTCGAGCAACGGCATCGTGAGGATGCACTGCGGCCGTTGCCCGTGATGCTTCTGAACTTCCCGGCCCATCAGCAGGTTGAACTTCTGGTCCGTGCCGCCCAGTTCCAGATCGGCCTGGAGCGCGTAAGAATCGTAGCCCTGCACCAGCGGGTACAGGAACTCGTGGATAGCGATCGGCTGATTGCCCCGATAACGCTTGCCGAAGTCGTCGCGCTCCAGCATCCGCGCGACCGTTTGGATCGCCGCAAGTCGAATCATGTCGGCGGACCCCAGCTTGTCCATCCAGCTGGAATTGAAAACGACCTGCGTGCGCTCGCGATCGAGCACCTTGAAGACCTGCTCCGTATAGGTGCGGGCGTTCGCGGCCACGGCATCCCGAGTCAATGGCGGGCGCGTCGCGTTCTTGCCGGTCGGGTCGCCGATCATGCCGGTGAAATCGCCGATCAGAAAGAAGATCTCGTGACCGAGATCCTGCAGCTGACGCAGCTTGTTCAGCAGCACGGTATGGCCGATATGCAGATCGGGTGCGGTCGGATCGAACCCGGCCTTGACCCGCATCGGCTTCCCGGACTTCAGTCGCTCGACCAACTCGGCCTCGACCAGCACTTCTTCACTGCCCCGATGGATGACGGCCAAAGCGTGGTCGAGCGAAATGCTTTCTTTCACTATCCGGGATTTCCTGTTTGACGAGTGTGACTTTTCTGTTACCCTTCGCAGCGTTTATCGCGGCGGGTAACTCATGACCACCGGTAAGAGCGTGATTCTAGCCCATAAAAAGCGATCGAGCCGGAAGGTGCTGTGGCTCGCGATCGCCGCCGGCATCCCGGGTTTTGGCGTCGTCGCCGCCTTTGGCGTCGCGCCCGATACCCTCGATTCCATGCTTCAGGTCGAGCGTATCGTCCAGGAAGTCGCGCTCCCGACCACGACGTCGTTGCGGGATAGTTCCGATGCCGCCTTCGTCAACGAAGCTCGGATTCAGCGCGGCGATACCGTCGCAGCCCTCCTGATGCGCCTGGGTGTCGACGATCCCGAAGCAATGGAATTCATGCGCCGCTCCAAGGACGTCAAGGCCCTGACGCAATTGCGTCCCGGGCGCACCGTCCGCGCCGAAACGACGCCCGTCGGCGAACTAAAGCGCCTGAGCTACCTGACCCCCACCGGGGACCTGCTTTCCATCGATCGCGGCGAAGACGGATTCAGCGCCAAGGAAGGTGCGGCCGAACTCGACAGCCAGCCGCTCATGGCCTCTGGCGAGATTCGCAGTTCGTTGTTCGCAGCAACGGATGCCGCCGGTCTCCCGGATGCCGTTGCCATCCAGATTGCCGAAATCTTCTCGAGCCAGATCGATTTCCATCGCGATCTGCGACGCGGTGACCGATTCGCGGTCGTCTACGAAGGTCTCAGCCATAACGGTGAACTGGTGAAATCCGGCCGCGTGCTGGCCGTCGAATTCGTCAATCAGGGCAAGGTTCATCGCGCGGTCTGGTTCGAGGCCGAAGACGGCAAAGGCAACTACTACACGCCCGACGGGAACAGCATGCGACGCGCGTTCCTGCGCTCGCCCCTGGAGTTCTCGCGCATCTCCTCCGGCTTTACCCTGGCTCGCTTCCATCCCATCCTGAAGACGTGGACGGCCCATCGCGGCATCGACTACGCAGCCCCGACGGGAACGCGGGTTCGTACGACGGCCGATGGTGTGGTGTCCTTTTCGGGCTGGCAAGGCGGCTATGGGAACCTCGTGATCGTCGATCACCCCGGTCGCTACCAGACGTACTACGCGCATTTGTCGGCATTTGCCCCCGGCATCCGCAAGGGCGCCCGGATATCCCAGGGCGATTTCGTGGGCTACGTCGGCCAGACCGGCATGGCCACCGGACCGCACCTTCACTACGAGTTCCACATCAACGGCGTCCAGCACGATCCGATGCGCGTGGCGCTGCCGGAAGCAGTCCCGATCACCCGCCAGTTGCGACCGCACTTCGAAGCGCGCGCTCTGCCCTTGGTGCACCAGATCGAACTGATGCAGAACGTGTCTTTGGCCCGACTCGACTGATCACAGCGTCGAGCACAGCCCCAAAGACTAGCGCGACGCCACTTCTTCCACCGCAAGACCGTCGGGCACGCATGGCAAGCGACCTCTACATCGGTCTCATGTCGGGTACGAGCCTGGATGGCATCGACGCGGCATTGGCGAACTTCGATAGTCCCCAGGTCGTCGTTGCTTCCCGATTCGCGCCGTTCGAGCCTTCGCTTCGCGCCGACCTCGCGGCCCTTTTGCAACCGGGCGCCGACGAAATCCATCGCGGTGCCGTTGCCGCAAACCGGCTCAGCATGGCTTACGCGCAAAGCGTAGTCGCGCTGCTCTCCGATGCCGGTCTTTCGCCGAAAAGGATCGCGGCCATCGGATGTCACGGCCAGACCGTCCGCCATGATCCTGCCGCCGGTTACACCGTACAGATCGGCAACGGGGCATTGCTCGCCGAACTCGCTCGCATCCCGGTCGTCACTGATTTCCGCAGCCGAGACATCGCGGCCGGCGGTGAAGGCGCGCCGCTTGTACCGGCTTTTCACGCACGATACTTCGGCACCATCGGTACAGCCCGCGCCATCGTAAATATCGGCGGCATCGCCAACATCACCTACCTTCCTGCGACCGGTGAAGTACTCGGATTCGATTGCGGGCCGGGCAATACGCTGATGGACCAATGGATCGGCGAGCACCGGGGTGAACGATTCGACGCAGAGGGCGCGTGGGCGAGCGGCGGGCAGGTGATCCCTTCGCTTCTGGTGCAGCTCAAGTCGGCCCCCTACTTCACTCGTACGCCGCCGAAGAGCACCGGGCGCGAGCTGTTCAACCTGCCTTGGCTGCGCCTGGCCATCGGGTCGGAACTTGCTGCGGTCGACGTGCAGTCGACCCTGTGTCAGTTCACGGTCGAAACCATTGCCGATGCCATCGAACGCGACTGCCCCCACACCACGGAGGTCTACGTGTGCGGCGGCGGGGCCGCGAACGGCGAACTGATGCGGCGCCTACGTGCCCGGCTGAGGCCGATTTCGGTGGCTACCACCGCGGCGCTCGGCATCGATCCGGATTGGGTCGAGGCCATCGCTTTTGCATGGCTGGCACGCGAGACCCTCTCTGGCCGCCCCGGGAATCTTCCTGCGGTCACGGGGGCATCGGGGCACCGCATACTCGGCTGCATCTATCCCGCTTGATAGGGCCGGGTTGTTGCCGACGAAGTGCATCCAAGCCGATCCCAGGCGCGACAAAGGAGGCACGAGGCCTCCTTTGCGGACCGATGAAACGAAGGAACGGTGTGTCAGGCCGAGAACGAGGAGCCGCAACCGCAGGTGGTGGTGGCATTCGGATTCTTGATCACGAACTGCGCACCCTCGATGCCTTCCTTGTAGTCGATCTCGGCGCCGACGAGGTACTGGAAGCTCATCGCGTCGACGAGGAATGTCACGCCGTTCTTCACCAGGGACGTATCGTCCTCGGCCACTTCTTCGTCGAAGGTGAATCCGTACTGGAATCCGGAACAGCCGCCGCCGGTGACGAAAATGCGCAGCTTGAGATCGGGATTGCCTTCCTCGTCGATCAGCGACTTGACCTTGCTTACACAGGCATCGGTAAGCGCCATGGCGCCCGTCGGCATTTCGGTGATTGCATTCATGTCGGGGATTCCGTCGGGAGTTTAAGTTGGGACAATTATGTGACTCGGTCGTTCGCAGCGTCAATCAACCGCTTTCGAAACGAGGGGCACCACTTTATCGGCACCGCGCGCCGATGCTCCATGGATCAGGCGGCCATCGATCACCGCGCCGAGATGAACCTCGATGGTAGTGTAGTGCACATCTCCGGATATGCGGGCCTTCGCCTGCAATTCAAGACTGTCGCTCGCGTGCACCGGCCCCGTGACCTGCCCGTTGATCACGGCGTGGGCGACGCGGATTTCACCTTCCACCACGGCCTCCTCCGAGAGCACCAGCGTCCCGGCATCGTCGCTCACGATATTGCCGCTCACCACGCCATCGACGCGCAACCCGCCGGAGAAGCGGACGTCGCCGTCGATGCGCGAGCCTGAACCGATCAAGGTATCGATCTTGCTCGTCGGTTTGCTGTTCTTTGCTCCAAACATTTGTGTCCTCCCGGCTTCGATGCTGCAGCAACGCGCCCCTACGCGCCTACGATAGTGTAACCGTCTGCATGACTTTGGGCTGCGTCTGGTTGCCTTCGAACAGGCGGATCTGCACGCTGCGTACGGTGGCCGACGGGTCGACCTTGAATGTGCCCTCGATCCGCTGACTTATCCGAAAATTGAGCTTGTACACCAGTGCGCCCTGCTCGGCAGGCCCGGGCAACGATACGCCGCCCTTGCTCCCTTCCCGCCCCAGATTGACGACCAGCTGATACCGTCCTTCGAACGGCTTCTTCCGCGCCCCCGTCTGCAGCAATACTATCCGGTAGCTGTATTCGCCGGCCACGCTCCCCGCCTGGACCCGCGCCGAACTGACCTTCACGCCGTCGACCTTCGCATCCGCCCCGGAAACCGCCTGGACCAGCGCAGCGTCCTCCTTGAGCCGAGCATTCTCATCGGCCATCGTCTTGACCTGCTTCGCGAGTTCGGCGTGACTGGCCCGCTCGATCTGGAGTTGCCGCTCGAGTACGGCCAGTTCGCTCCGAAGACCCGTGTTTTCCTTCTCCAGGGTCGCCCTTTCGCCTTCCACACGCTTCAGTAGCGACTTCGAGCCGATCGAAACATCCCACTCATCGGCCCGGGAGTAGGCGAGCCAGCCGAAAAAGCAGAGCGAGACGCCGACGAACGCGATCGCCGTCCACCGCAGATAGACAGTCCACTCGGTCTGCACCCGCACCTTGCGGGCATGCAGACCGAACCGTCGCTTGATCGCCTTGGCGATCACGGCAGGAGCGCGAGCCCTTCGAGGCCGGTCGTTTCGGAGATGTCGAACATGATGTTCATGTTCTGCACGGCCTGGCCGGCCGCACCCTTGACCAGGTTGTCGATGACCGACAGCACGACGACGACGTCACGCCCCTGCGGACGGTGGACTGCGATGCGACAAGTATTTGCGCCACGGACGCTGCGGGTATCGGGATGCGCGCCGGCAGGCTGCACATCCACGAAGGGCTCGTTCCTGTAGCAGCTCTCGTAGAGCGCCTGCAGATCCGCAGCCTTGGTCAGACGCGCATACAGCGTCGCATGGATGCCGCGTATCATCGGCGTCAGATGCGGCACGAACGTCAGCGGCACGTCGCGTCCGGCCATGCGGCTCAGGCCCTGGGCGATTTCGGGCAGGTGCCGGTGCCCTGGCACGCCGTAGGCCTTGAAGTTGTCCGATGCCTCGGAAAACAGCGTATGCACCTCGGCCTTGCGCCCGGCGCCGCTCACGCCGGACTTGGCATCGGCAATCAGGCTCTCCGGATCCACCAGCCCCTCGCGCAGCAAGGGCAGGAAGCCCAACTGCACGGCCGTAGGGTAGCACCCGGGATTGGCCAGCACGCGGCACTTGCGGACTTCCTCGCGCGCCACCTCGGGCAGCCCGTACACAGCCTCCGCGACGAGGTCGGGACACGCATGCTTCATCCCGTACCACTTCTCCCACGTCGCAATATCCTGGATGCGGAAATC
This sequence comes from Burkholderiales bacterium, assembly GCA_044360365.1. Lineage (GTDB taxonomy): Bacteria > Pseudomonadota > Gammaproteobacteria > Burkholderiales > WYBJ01 > WYBJ01. Next base: position 18,463 of record JBIKKL010000009.1, read on the forward strand.
GGCCGCCAGATCGATGACGCGCACGCCGGCATCGACCAACTCTCGCGCCTGCTGCATTGCAACCCCATTCGGCGTCGCGAAGAACACGACGTCGCACGACTTCAATGGGGCGTCCTTGGGATCGGAAAAGGCGATGTCGACCACGCGGCGCAGGTTGGGGAAGAGGGCGCTGACGGCCATACCGGCCTCGGCGCGCGAGGTAATCGCTTCGAGTTGGATCTGCGGGTGGCGAGCCAGCAGCCGCAGCAGTTCGACCCCCGTATATCCCGTACCGCCTACGATTCCGACCTTGACCATTGCCATCCTCTCGCTCGTCGAGCCGGGCATACGCCCAGCGGATCAATGGGTACGCCCGGCACGATCGGCAAGAAGCGCCAACCCGCAGACGACAAAGCCGCCCGTAGGCGGCTTTGTAAGCAAGGCATACCGCCTTAGCGCTTGGAGAACTGCTTGCGCCGACGGGCCTTGTGCAAACCGACTTTCTTCCGCTCGACTTCGCGGGCATCCCGCGTCATCAGACCGGCCTTGCGCAACGCGGGCTTCAGGGCCTCGTCGTAGTCGACCAAGGCACGGCTGATGCCATGGCGAACCGCGCCAGCCTGGCCGGATTCGCCGCCGCCGTGCACATTGACCTTGATGTCGAAGGTGTTGAGGTGATCCGTCAGCACGAGGGGCTGACGCACGACCATGCGGCCCGTTTCGCGGGAGAAGAACTCGTCGACAGGCTTGTCGTTGACGATGATCGAGCCGTTGCCGGGCTTCAGGAACACGCGCGCGACAGCTGTCTTACGCCGTCCGGTGCCGTAGTTTTGTTGGCCGCGAGTCGCCATGACGATCAGATCTCCAGATTCTTGGGCTGTTGAGCCGTGTGGGGGTGTGTGTCGCCGGCGTAGACCTTGAGCTTGCGGAACATTGCGTAGCCCAGCGGCCCCTTGGGGAGCATGCCTTTGACGGCAAGCTCGAGCGCGCGGGTGGGGAAGCGCTGCTGCATCTTGCCGAAGGTGGTTTCGCGGATGCCGCCGGGGTAGCCGGTGTGGCGGTAGTACTTCTTGTTGTCCACCTTGGTGCCCGTCACTCGCAGCTTCTCGGCATTGAGCACGACGATATAATCGCCCGTGTCGACGTGGGGGGTGAAGATGGCCTTGTGCTTGCCGCGAAGACGGCTCGCGATTTCCGAGGCCAGGCGGCCAAGCACTTTGCCCGAGGCATCGACGACAAACCAGCCGTGCTGGACGTCTGCGGGCTTTGCTGAGAACGTGCGCATGATGCGACTTCCAACCGAATTGCAAAGAGGCAGGATTCTAGGATTGGAAGGGGGGCGTGTCAAACCTGATTTGAGCCTCCGTGCTTCACTCGCGGACGACAGGGCTCCCAAACACCGGACGTTTACGCCCCGATAGGCCCTTTCGCACTTTGATTACCTTGAAAGAACTGCTGATCCCGCCGGGCGGGCTGCTCGTCATCGCCGTGGTGGCGCTGATGTTCCGCCGCCGGCTGCCGCGGATCGCGGGATGGGGCCTCACGCTGTCCCTCGCGAGCCTCTATGTGCTCTCGACCCCCATCTTCGGCAGCCTCGCCCTCCAGGCCCTGCAACCCGAGTTCGTCGAACCGACCCAGCGATCCCACGGGGTTCAGGCGATCGTGCTGCTCGGGGGCGGCAGCGAAGGCGAAGCGCCCGAGTATGGCGGCGACAACGTCAAGCCGATGACCCTCGTGCGCCTGCGATACGCCGCGAAACTGCAGCGGGCAACGGGATTGCCCCTGCTGGTCTCGGGCGGCACGGTCACGGACGAGCAGACCAGTGAAGCCGAACAGATGCGCAAGGCGTTGACCGAGGAACTGAACGTGCCGGTGCGCTGGATCGAACCGCGCTCGGTCGACACATTCACCAACGCACTGGAATCGGCCAGGATCCTCAAGGCGGCAGGCATCGAGCGCGTATTTCTCGTCACCCACGCGTGGCACATCCCGCGGGCCCGCCTGTCGTTCGAGCATGCCGGTCTGCAGGTCGTCCCCGCGCCCACGGGCTTCGCCTCCTACGATTGGGCAGACATGCACCTCGGCGACTTCCTTCCCCGCCCCTCGGCTTTCCTGAACAGCTATTATTTCTTCCACGAGGCGATCGGATACGTGGTCTACACCCTGAGAGCCCGATTCTGATTCGAACGTCCGGAGGCCCGATGAAGGTACGCGTCAAATGGGTGGAGAACGTCTGCTTCATGGCCGAGACGGAAAGCGGCCATGCGATCGTGATGGACGGCGCCCCCGAGGGCGGCGGCCGCAATCTCGGCCCGCGGCCGATGGAAACCGTGCTCGCCGGCACGGGCGGCTGCAGCGCCTACGACGTGGTGACCATCCTGCGCAAGGCGCGCCAGCCCGTGAAAAACTGCGAGCTTCAGATCGACGCGGAGCGCGCTCCGGAAGACCCGAAGGTGTTCACGCGCATCCACATGCACTTCATCGTGACCGGCACCGGGATCAAGAAAGAAATGGTCGAGCGTGCCGTGCATCTCTCGGCGGAGAAATACTGCTCGGCTTCCATCATGCTGAGCAAGACGGCGACGATCACGCACGATTTCGAAATCGTCGAGGGCTGAGTTCCAGTCGAACGTCGCTACGAGTGCGCGATCACCGGCGCTATACCCAGTAGGAGGCGGTCGTCATCACCTTCGCCGTGGCTTTCATGGCGAGGCGTATGCCCAGCGGCAACTCGCTGCCGCCCATATGCAAAGCGGTCGTCGCGTGTTTGGCTTCGTCGCGCTTCATCGCAATCAGGATCGCCCGGCTTTTCGCATCCTGGTGCGAGACCCGCTTGAGATGGCTGTCGAGATGCGCGATCACCTGCCGCTCCGTTTCGGCGACGAATCCGAGATTCCAGCGATCCCCCGCGATGCCCGCTGCGGCACCGATAGCGTACGAACCGGCATACCACAGCGGGTTCAACAGGCTGCGGCGACCGCCGAGTTCGGCGATGCGACGTTCGGTCCACGCGAGGTGATCGACTTCTTCCTCGGCGGCACGCTGCAGGGCATCGCGCGCCGAGACGTTCCGCGCAGTCAACGCCTGCCCCTGATAGAGCGCCTGCGCGCACACCTCGCCGACATGATTGATGCGCATCAGCGCAGCGGCTTCCCCGCGCTGAGCGGCATCGAGATCGGATTCGGGCAGCTTCTCGCCGGGAATGGGACGCGCCGAGTGCGACGGACCGAAGACGGTTCGCAGCGCACGGTCGAACGCCAAGATGAGTCGGTCGGAAATCATGATGCCTTAACGACCCCGAAGAGCCGCGCCAGTTCTGCCCCCGGATCGGGCGCCCGCATGAAGGCCTCGCCCACGAGAAAGCAGTCGATACCGCGACTGCGCATGCCCTGGACGTCGTCGGGCCGGAGGATCCCGCTCTCGGTGATCAGCACCTTGTCCTTCGGCACGCGCGCCATGAGCGAGTAGGTAGTCTCCAGCCGCGTTTCGAACGTGCGCAGATCGCGATTGTTCACCCCCACGAGCGGTGTGCGAAGCTGCAGGGCGAGATCCATCTCGGCGGCGTCGTGCACTTCGACCAGCACGCTCATGTTCAACTCGAACGCCACGGCCTCCAGCTCGCGCATGCGCGACGGTTCCAGCGCAGCGACGATGAGAAGGATGCAGTCCGCGCCGTGCGCCCGCGCTTCATAGACCTGATAGGGATCGATCATAAAGTCCTTGCGCAGAACCGGCAGACCGCAAGCGCCGCGCGCAGCGACGAGATCCTCCAGAGCACCCTGGAAAAACTGGCGGTCCGTCAGCACCGAGAGACACGCCGCACCATGACGCTCGTAGCTCGACGCGATCTCGGCCGGCACGAAAGGATCCCGCAGCAGCCCCTTGCTCGGGCTCGCCCGCTTCACCTCGGCGATCACGCCCGGCTTGCCGGCCTGTACCTTCGCCCGCAAAGCGCCCGCGAAATCGCGCACCGGTGCTGCAGCACGCGCCTGAGCTCGAATCTCGGCGAGGGACACGCGCGCCGATGCTGCAGCGACTTCCTCGACCTTGACCTTGATGATCTTCGCGAGGATATCCGGCGTGCCGGCGGACGTGGATGCGGTCATTGCGCCGTCCGCGTGAAGGTCACGAACTGATCGAGCTTCGCTTTCGCAGCACCGCTCGCGATTGCGGCGCGTGCCTTGTCGATCCCGGCTGCGATGCTAGTCGCAACATCGGCCGCATACAGCGCCGCGCCGGCGTTAAGCAGCACCACGTCCAGCGCCGGCCCCGGTGTGCCGCCGATGGCCTCCATCACCCGCACCTTCGACTCGGCGGCATCCGCCACCTTGAGCGTCGCGACATCCTGTTCCTTGATCCCGAAATCGCTCGGCCGGACGGTGTACTCCTTCACTTCGCCGTCCTTCAGTTCGCCCACCATCGTCTCGCCGTCGAGCGCGATTTCGTCGAGCCCGTTGAGCCCGTGCACGACCAATACATGTTTGCTGCCGAGCCGCTGCAACACCCGCACCTGGATGCCGACGAGATCCGGATGGAACACGCCCAGCAGCTGATTGGGCGCACCCGCCGGGTTCGTGATCGGCCCGAGGATGTTGAAAATGGTCCGCACACCCAACTCACGGCGCACCGGCGCCGCATGCTTCATCGCCGAGTGATGATTGGGCGCGAACATGAAGCCCAGACCGATCTCGTCGATCGCGCGTGCCACTTGCGCCGGCTTGAGATCGAGATTGACGCCGAGGGCTTCCAGCACATCCGCTGCGCCGGACTTCGACGACACCGAGCGCCCGCCATGCTTGGCCACCCGCGCCCCCGCAGCAGCAGCCACGAAACTCGCCGCCGTGGAGATGTTGAAGGTATGCGCGCCGTCACCCCCCGTGCCGACGATATCGACGAGATGCTTCGTGTCATGCACTTCCACGCGCGTCGCGAGTTCGCGCATGACCTGCGCTGCCGCCGTGATCTCGCCGATGGTCTCTTTCTTGACGCGCAACCCGGTGATGATCGCGGCGATCATGACGGGCGACATCTCCCCGCCCATGATCTGTCGCATCAGCGACAGCATTTCGTCGTGGAAGATCTCGCGATGCTCGATGATGCGGGTAAGCGCGTCTTGCGGATTCATGATGGATGACGTCCCAGGCTCGGTAGAAGGCGATGACGCCCCAATGATATCGCGCCCCGCCTCCGGACCGCCTACGCCGGCACTGCGGCCTTCGGCACCTGCCGCAGGAAGTTCGCCAGCAGCTCGTGGCCCGCTTCGGTGAGGATCGACTCGGGGTGGAACTGCACGCCCTCCACCGCAAG
>JBIKKL010000223.1:0-7443 GCA_044360365.1 Burkholderiales bacterium
ACCGCATCTGCGTCACGCACCTGCTGATGGACGAGAGCAAGCCCAACCGGGTGGCTGGCGCGGTGGGTTTCAACGTCCGCACCGGCAACTACCACGTCTTCAAATCGAAGACGGTGATCTGCGGCGCAGGCGGTGCCTCCAACATCTTCAAGCCGCGTTCGGTGGGCGAAGGTTCGGGCCGTACGTGGTACGCGCCCTGGTCGTCCGCATCCGCCTATGGGCTGATGATCGACGCCGGCGCCAAGATGACGCAGATGGAGAATCGCATCGTGCTGGCGCGGTTCAAGGACGGCTATGGTCCGGTCGGCGCGTACTTCCTGCACCTGAAGACCTACACGCAGAACTGTCTGGGCGAGGAATACGAATCCAAGTGGTTTCCGGCGCTGCAGCAGATGGTCGGCAAGGAATATCTGGATCCGGAAGCGTCGCACCTGACTCACCGGCCGATTCCGACCTGTCTGCGCAACCACTGCATCATCAGCGAAGTCAACGCCGGTCGTGGTCCCATCCACATGGTGACCATGCAGGCGTTCCAGGATCCGCATCTGGAAGAGGTAGGCTGGGAGAACTTCCTCGGCATGACGGTCGGCCAGGCGGTGCTGTGGGCTGCGACCGACGTGGATCCGAAGAACGAGAACCCCGAACTCACGACCTCCGAGCCCTACGTCATGGGCTCGCATGCAACCTGTTCCGGCGCCTGGTGTTCAGGCCCCGAAGACGTCTCCCCGCCCGAGTACTTCTGGGGCTACAACCGCATGACGACGATCGAAGGCCTGTTCGGCGCCGGCGATGCCGTGGGCGGCACGCCCCATGCGTTCTCGTCGGGCTCGTTCACCGAAGGCCGGCTCGCGGCCAAGGCGGCCTGCAAGTACATCGACGACGGCAAGGCAGAAGGCATCGTCGTGACGGAGGCGCAGATCGACCGTCGCCGGGCAGAAATCTTCAAGCCGCTGGAGCACTACCGGATCTACCGCAACGCGATCGTCGCGGGCGATGTCAACCCGCACTACATCAATCCCAAGCAGGGCCTGGAGCGCCTGCAGAAGCTGATGGACGAGTATTGCGGCGGCGTGACGGTCAGCTACATGACCAACGAGAAGCTGCTGAACATCTGCCTGAAGAAGCTCAAGATCATGGAGGAAGACCTTGAAAGTCTCGCCGCCAAGGACATCCACGAGCTGCTCCGGGCATGGGAGCTGAAGCATCGTCATCGTGCCGCCGAATGCGTCACGCAGCACACGCTGTTCCGCAAGGAGACCCGGTGGCCCGGTTATTACTACCGGGGCGACGCCATGAAGGTCGACGACGAGAACTGGCATGTGCTGACCGTGTCGCGCCGCGATCCGCAGACCGGCGAATACACCATGGAGAAGGCGCCGTGCTATCACCTGGTCGACAACGAAAAGTAGGCCGGTTCACCGATTGGCACGAGCGTTGAAACTCGTCCCGAGATGCAGGCCGCATGTGCTTCACGGCCTGCAGGCTCCAGCCGGACGGCTGCTTACGGCCATGGAGAATTGTGCGTGAACATCATTGAAAAGTCCGACGACGAGATCTTCGCGCTGGCGAATCCGCTCTGGCGCGAACTCGTCAGGTCGTCGAACGAAGGCAAGTACGGTGATTTCGCGAAGCACTTCTCGAGTTCGATGGCGCTTGCCATGAACAACGTCGTCGCGAATCACCAATTCGCAAACAGCGAACTGGCCAGGAGTCTCGCCGAGGAGATCGATCCGCTCGGCATCATCCGGCGCGGCGAGCACGTGACGGTCCTCTACCGGCAGCGAAGCACCAAGAAACCCGGCGAATGGCTGGGCCGGATCGTTCTCGGCTACGAAAACGGGGCGGTCAGGATCTTCGGCGCATCCGTATTCTGACGCCACTTTCAGGGGTCGACATGAGCGAAACCATCCGGGACGGCAAGTTCGTCGAGCTGACCTACAAGGTGTCCGACAAGAAGACGGGGCATGTCCTCACCGGGGTCGAGTTTCCGCTGGGCTACGTTCACGGCCACAACGAGATCCTGGCACCGTCGGTTCACAAGGAACTCGAAGGCAAGGCCGTGGGCGACATCATCGAAGTGCCGATCGACGGCAACCAGATCTTCGGCGTCCGGGACGAATCCCTGATGTTTACCGATCGCATCGAAAACGTGCCCGAGGAGTATCGGCAGATCGGCACCTCCATACTGATGGAAAACGACCAGGGCCAGACCCGCAGCTTCATCGTGACGCACATGGACGACGAAACGCTGACCGTCGACGGCAACAACCCCTTGTGCGGTCGGGAGGTCATCTTCAGGCTGGAGATCCTGACCGTGCGTGACGCAACGGACGAAGAAGCGGGCGCGGGCGGGCCGATCGCCGTCGGCGCCGACGTCGATCCATCGCTACTGAAACCTGTTTGAGAAACGGTATCGCCCGGCGTCAGCCGACTGTCGATCCGTATCGCCTGCATCTGCAGTTTGGAACTTACGTGGAGAGCACAGCATGAGCGAGCAAAAACCGGTCACCAAGGTGCCTGACGGCAAGACTCCGTACTATACGACGCGACAGATGCCGAAGAACGAGAAGGGATTCGTCGGTTACGAGACCATCTGGAAGCCGCTTCAGAAGGAAGTCCCGTACCAGACGCCGAAGAAGCCGTAGTCGTCGTGATGAAACCGCGGATCGCGCACCGCTGCGATCCGCGAGCGGGTTGCGTCGGCCATCGGAATCCGGTCGTTCCAGGCGGCGCAGCACCGCAGTGTCTGCCGCTCGTCGCTGCGTACCCCTCAATCGCTCAGCGGCTGTGAGCGACGAGCGAGCCGACTCGATCCGCGAGCCTCACCTGCCGCCAGGCGTGCCATAGATCGGTCCGATGGGCTGATCGATGGCCAGTTCGCGCTATTTGTGCTGCAATAGCCGCCCGCTCCCTACGAACGATCATGTCATGGCGGACAGGCGCCTCCAGGTATTCCACGCCGTCGCAAAGCACCTCTCCTTCACCAAGGCAGCGGAAGCCCTCTTCATGACGCAGCCGGCCGTGACGTTCCAGATCCGCCAGCTCGAGGAGCAATTCAATACCAGGTTGTTCGACCGCATCAACGGTCGCATCACGCTGACTCCCGGCGGTCTCATTGCGCTTGAGTATGCGCAGCGCATCCTGGGACTGTCGTCCGAGCTGGACATGCGCCTGAAGGAACTGAGCGGGCACGTTGCCGGCCCGCTGCTCATCGGGGCCAGCACGACGATAGCGGAGAGCCTGCTGCCTCCCGTGATCGGCGAGTTCAAGGCCCGTTTCCCGGATGTCGTTCCGCGTCTCTTCGTCGCCAACTCCGAAGCCGTGCAGAACCGCATCGTGGAGCGCAGCCTCGATCTGGGCTTCATCGAAGGCGACTCGCACCTGCCTTCGCTCGAAACCGACGTGTGCTGCCGCGACGAAATGCAGGTCATTTGCGCGCCGTCGTACGCGCTCGCACGCGAGAAGAGCATCGTGCCGAAGAAGCTGATCGACCATGCATACATCAGCCGCGAGCCCGGATCGGGCACGCGCGAAGTGATCGACCATTACCTGAGCAAGGCCGGGCTCGACCCGTCATCGCTTCGGGTCGCGATGGAGGCCAACAGCCCCGAAGCGTTGAAAGGATTGGTGTCCACGGGGCTCGGTTTTTCCATCATGTCGCGAGCCACGGTGGTGCGGGAGGTCAAGCTGGGCGAGCTGGTGCGCATCCCGCTTTCGCCCCGTCTCATCCGGCATCTCTCGGTGGTCTATCCGAAGGATAGGTTCCATTCCCGCCTCGTCGGCGGATTCGTGGAATTCGCCAAGGAGAGGCTCACGGCCATGCAGGCCACCGACAACGGAAAGAAGAGCCGCTGAGGCTCGAACTGCCGCGGATCTTCTTCGCGCCCCTCCATTCCGATCAGCTGCCTCGCCCCGCTTCTTCGACGGCGAGACGTGCGTAGTACTCGCGCAGGATCTCCAGCACTTCCGGTCGCGAGAACTCCGCCGGCACCGGCTCGCCGGCCGACAGCCAATTGCGAAGCTGGGTCCCCGAGACCTGCAGACGATCTGCATCGCCGTGCGGGCAGGTGCGGTTCGACGCCATGCCGCCGCATCGATAGCACCAGAAGGTCAGATCCAGCCGGAGGGCCTGGGTTTCGAGCGCGCCCGCAGGGATCTCGTCGAAGATGCGGTGCGCATCGAACGGCCCGTAGTAGCTGCCGACACCCGCATGATCTCTCCCGACGATCAGATGCGAGCAGCCATAGTTTTGCCGGAACAGGGCGTGCAGCAATGCTTCGCGCGGCCCTGCGTAGCGCATGTCGAGCGGATAGCCCGCCTGCACGACGGTGCCCTCACGGAAGTATTTGGAAATCAATTCGCCGATGGCGCGCGTGCGTACGTCGGCCGGAATGTCACCCGGCTTGAGATTGCCGAGCAGTGAATGCACCAGCACGCCGTCGCAGGTCTCGATCGCGACCTTGGCAAGGTACTCATGTGACCGATGCATCGGATTGCGCGTTTGAAACGCGGCAACGCGCGACCAGCCGAGCCGCTCGAACTCCGCGCGGGTCTCGGCGGGCGTCATGAAGAGCGCACCGTACTTGGCCTTGAAGCCGCCATCCGAAAGCACCTTGACCGGCCCGGCCAGATTGACGTCAGCTTGCTGCATCACCATCTTGACGCCGGGGTGCGCCGCGTCGGTCGTTCGGAAAACCGACGAGCATTCGTGCGCTTTGTCGATGGTGTACTTCTCGGTGACCTTCATCGTGGCGATGGCCTCGCCGGCCTCCGCGTCGAAGAGCGCGACTTCCGTGCCGATGGCGATGCCGGATGCCGTGGCGGCGTCGGCGGACAGCGTGATGGGAATCGGCCAGAACAAGCCGTTCGCCAACCGGTAATCGTCGCATACGCCCTTCCAGTCAGCCTGAGGCATGAAGCCGTCGAGCGGCGTGAAGCCGCTGATGCCCAGCATGATGAGGTCCCCGCGTTCGCGCGACGATACGGGCAGTTGCTTGAGCGTACGCGCACGCTCGCGTTCTGCTGCCAGTTCCTTCCCCGTCAGAAGCAACGGCCGCAATGCCTGGCCACCATGCGGCCTAACGAGCTTGTTCATTCGAATCTCCGAAAATCCGTTTTGAGCCGAGAGACCGTGGCACCCAGCACTGCCTCGCGTCGTCGTGTTCGCGTGGATGCATTCGCACCCGTGACGCGGCAGAACGCGATCGAGGTCAAGTCAGGCGGGTGAAGCTGCCAACGTGTGGCAGCAGCGGAAGTCTCTAGTACGGGTTCTTATACCGTGATGACCTACGCCGATCAAGACCGGAACGAAGACGTGACCTTGTCGGCTCTTCCGAGCCGACAGCAGCTTTCAGGTCGAGATTTTGCTATTTTGTACGAGTGCCGTGAAACAGCGATCCGTGGACGCATTGACGAAGGGTATCGAGGTGCATCAGCGGCAGCAGTATCGAATTCGGCACCTTTGTTCAGTGGGCTTCTGGCTCAGGGCACTCAAGGTCGTGGTCGGGAATAAACAATGGAGGTGCGTGTGACCGCAGCGCGTTCGGTTGCCTTGGACGACAAGTATCTGTGCGATGCCGGCAAGGCCTACATGAATGGCATCCAGGCGCTCGTCCGGCTCACGCTCGCGCAACATCGACGCGACGCGCTCGCCAATCTGAAAACCGGTGCGTTCGTCTCCGGTTATCGCGGCTCGCCGCTGGGCAACTTCGACACCGCGTTATGGGGGGCGAGTCGCCATCTTGCCGACCATCACGTCGTCTTCCGACCTGCCGTCAACGAGGATCTCGCTGCGACCGCAATGGGCGGCACGCAGCAGGCAGAACTCGCCGGCCAGGGCAAGTACGATGGCGTGGTCGGCTGGTGGTACGGCAAGGGGCCCGGTGTCGATCGCTCCGGCGATGCCCTCCGGCACGCGAATCTGGCCGGCACGTCGCGCCACGGCGGTGTCGTCGCGCTCTACGGCGACGATCACTCCTGCAAATCTTCGAGCATCCCGCATCAGTCCGAACATGTTCTGATCGGCACGGCGATTCCGATCTTCTATCCGACCTCGGTGCAGCAGATCCTCGATTTCGGCGTGCATGCAGTGGCGCTGTCGAGGATCGCAGGCATCCTCACCTCGATGAAGCTCGTGAGCGAGATCGTGGAGACTTCGGCCTCGGTCGATGTCACGCTCGATCGCGTGCGGCCGCAGCTCGATATCGAGTTCGAACGCCCCGAGGGCGGACTCAACATCCGCTGGCCGGATCGCTCGCTGCTCCAGGAAGAGCGGCTGTACCGTTACCGCATTCCCGCCGCGCTCGCCTATCTGCGTGCGAATCGGTTGAGTCGCGTGACTTGGGATAGCCCCCAGGCGCGCATCGGCATCGTCGGCAGCGGCAAGGGTTATCTCGACATGGTCGAGGCGCTGCGACTGCTCGGTCTGGAAGGCGGGCCGGCGCAGCGCATCGGTCTCAGGCTTTATCAGGCGGGTGTGATCTGGCCGCTCGAGCCGTTCGGATTGCGCGAATTCGCCGCTGGGCTGGAAGAGATCATCGTCGTCGAAGAAAAGCGCCCGATCCTCGAAGCGCAGATCAAGGACGAACTCTACGCGTTGCCGGATGGCCAGCGCCCGCGGGTCGTCGGCAAGTCGGCGCAAGGGCACGGGGAATGGAGCACGCCGCAGAACGATGCGCCGCTCATCAGCCACTTCGAACTGCAGCCTGAGCCGATCGCGAAGATGCTGGCGGTTCGGCTGCTGAAGTTCGAGATGCCCGAGGACGTTCGCGGCCTGATCGAATCGCGGCTGGCGAAGATCGAGCATGCGGAGCGCGAATCGAAACGGGTGATCGACATCGCCGAGCGTCGGGCGTACTTCTGCAGCGGATGCCCGCACAACACGTCGACGCGCTTGCCCGAGGGCAGTCGGGCGCTGGGCGGCATCGGCTGCCACTTTCTCGCGCTCTTCATGGATCGCGGCACCGAAACCTTCACGCAGATGGGCGGCGAGGGGGCGAACTGGGTCGGCGCCGCGCCGTTCACGAACGAGTCGCATGTCTTCGTGAACATCGGCGACGGCACGTACTTCCACTCGGGTTACATGGCGATCCGGCAAGCGATCGCGGCCAACATCAACCTCACCTACAAGATCCTGTACAACGATGCGGTGGGCATGACAGGTGGTCAGCCTGTCGACGGCATCCTGAGCGTGCCTCAGCTCACCCGCCAGCTCGCGGCCGAAGGCGTGCGCACGATGGTGATCGTGAGCGACGAGCCGGATCTCGTACGGCAGTTCGATGGGCTCGCGCCGGGCGTGACGGTGCGTCATCGCGCGGAGAACGAGCAGGTGCAGCGTGAATTGCGCGAGGTCAAGGGTGTGAGCGCACTCATCTTCGCGCAGACCTGTGCGAGCGAGAAGCGTCGCCGGCGCAAGCGTCATGCCTATCCCGATCCGGACGAACG
>JBIKKL010000224.1:0-7424 GCA_044360365.1 Burkholderiales bacterium
CGATTGCGTCAGTTCCTGAGAACTGCCAGCAAACCCAGAGCGGCCGTCTTTTCGGGAAAATTTGGAGACACCACTAACAGACGTTCCAACTCCGCAAGAGCCCCCTTCCGATCTCCGATCTTCACTAGTGCCTGAGCGTAGTGGTACCTGACCGCCGGTGACTTCGGCGATGCCAATGCGGCTTTCCTCAAGATCTCCACGGCGCGCTCGCTTTCTCCTTGACTCAGCAGCACCATCCCGAGCGTATCTAGAATCGCAGGGTTCTCCGGACTCAACTTCAGTGCATTCTCCGCCGTCGCAACGGCCCGCCTGTCCTTGACCTGCATGTAAGCCCAGGCGAGATTGTTGAGCGCCACGAAATCGCTGCTACGTTGATTGGCCAGGTATTCGTAGTGCTCGATCGACTCGCGGTAACGTTCCGTCGAGATGAATTGCTCGGCGAGGTAACTGCGCGTACCGGCATCCGTCGGATGCTTCACCAGCCATTCCTTGAGACGCGACTCACCCTCGTTCGCCTTGCCGTCGCGCGCCAACGCCGAATGCAGCTTGACCACAGTCAGCCCGCTAGGCGCCATCGAGAACGCCCGTTGGTACGCGCGCACGGCGTCCCCGAATTTCTTTGCGGCCATATGGATATCGCCTTCGACAATCCAGCCGCCCGGCGCCTTCGGCGCCGACTGCTGAAGTGACGTAGCGATGCGCAGGGCCTCGGGGAACTGACCGGTACGTGCGTAAGCGTCGGCCATTTGAAACTGCGCTTCGGGGAAATTCGGTCGGAAATCGAGCGCCTTGCGAAACGAGCCGATCGCTGCCGCTCTGTCGTCATTCGACAACTGCGTATTCCCCAGACTGAAGTACGCCATCGCCGAGGGCTGAACCGCGGCGAGCTTGGTGAACGTCGCCAACGCACGGATCTTCTCGCCCGCCGCAAGTTGCACCCGTCCAACGAGCTCCAGGAGTTCGGGCCGCTCCGGGGCTGCGAGCAATTCCTTCTCGACGATTTCCAATGCGCGTTTGGGTTGCTTGTCGCGCAGGTGCCGCTCGCTCAGTGCGATCAGCGGCGCAATCGTTCCCGGGTTCTCCTTCAGTGCGGATTCTAGCCAGCCACGCACCTCTACTTCGCTCGCATCGATTCGAGGGCCAAGGGTCGCGAGGGTCATGTAAGCTTGAACGTTCTTATTGTCCTTTGCGATGATTTCTTCGAGCCATTTGCGCGCTGCCTTCTTGTCGCCGCTTTGTAGTTCGAGCTGCGCGAGATTTGCTGCGGCCGGCACGTAGGTCGGCTGAACTTCCAATGCCTTGAGGAGCGCCGCTCTGGCGGCCTTCTCGTCGCGCTTGCCAAGATACGCCGCGGCGGCGAGATTGTGTCCGACCGGACTGTCCGGTTGCTTCGAAATCAACGATTGCGCCGCCTTCAATGCCTTATCGAAATTCTTCCTTTGAAGATGCATCGCCACGAGCAACACATCGGACTGAGTCCGCGCCGTATCAAGCTGCACCGCATTCTCGAGATCCGCGGTCGCCGCATCCACGTCGCCGCCAGCCAGGCGACTCAAACCCAACCCCGTCCGCATCCTCGCATTCTTCGGGTCGAGCATTGCCGCCTTCTCGAAAAAGCCCTCGGCTTTCTCGTAGTCGTTCAACTGCATGTATACCTCGCCGGCGAGCGCGAGCATCGCGGGATCCTTCAGTCCTCCGCTGATCGCCGGCTCCAATGTCTCCAGAGCCTTTTGGGTTTGACCCGCGCGTGCGTAGGACGCCGCAAGCACTCGCCGCGCATAGACGTTCCGAGGAGCGCGTTCGAGAACGTACTTCAGCCGCGTCTGAGCGAGCTCCTGCGAGCCCAGCGCGAACTCGACTGCCCCACCGAGCAGCACGCTCGGCAAGTGATTCGGGGCCACCTTGAGCACGGCTCCTATTGCGTCACGTGCAGCCTTATAGTCATTCTTGCGAAAGGCGATCAGCCCCTGAAAGTACGCCGCCATGGGATTACCGGGCGAAGCCTTTCTCACGTCACCGACGTACTTGTCGGCTTCTTCCAGTCGGTTCGACGCAACCGTGAGCGATACCATCGCAAGCAAGCCGGTGACGTGCTGCGGATGCGCGGCGATCAACTTCTTGTAGGCGTCTTCCGCCTCTGCGCCCTTGCCTGACGCGCGCAGCAGATCGCCCTTCAGCATCATCGCATCCTGATCCGCGCTGTCGGATCCGAGTGCCTTTTCGACCGCAGCGAGCGCTTCGGCCCATTTTAGTTCGCCTGCGAGGATTCTCGCCGAACCGACGAGCGCGTCCGGGACTCCCGGCTTGACTGCGAGTGCCTTGTCGAATTCCGCCTTCGCCTCATCCTTCTGCCGCAACAGAAGATGCGCCGTACCCCGTACCGCATGAAGGCGTGCTACCGTCCCGGGATCCGTCGCCTTCGAGGGATCGATCTCGGCAAGCACTTTCTTGCCATCGCCTTGCATGACAAGTGCCTTTGCGAGCAACGGTAGCACTTGCTCTGCCGGCACATTCCCATCCTGAGCGCGGCGCAATTCCTTCTCGGCACCTGCAAAATCCCCTGCCTCCAGATTCAGCTGGCCAAGCAAAAATCGAGCTGCAGCATTCTCCGGACTGTCTTGCAGAAGGCTCTTGACCTGTAACGTGGCCCCTTGGCGATCACCCTTGGCGGACAGCGCCTTAGCTTGCTCCAACATCTGTTCCGGCGACTTTCCGCACCCGACCAACAAGCCGAGCACGGCACAACAAAAAAGCGATCTGATCAAAGTGCGCTTCATCATCACCTCACCACCCTACTGCGCAGCCGAGCGCATGCCCGATTTGAGCCCGAACCGGTTCAGCAGATCGTAAAGCGTCGGGCGACTGACCCCCAACAACTCCGCCGCCTTCACCAAATTGCCGTCTGAGCGCGACAGCGCACGCACGACTGCCTTGCGTTCGGCTTCATCGCGAACCTGCCGAAGATTGACCGGATCCGGCTTCCCGATCTCGCCGTCGAGGCCGAGATCCTCGCGCAGGATTCGGTTGCCGTCCGCCATGATGACCGCACGCTTGATCGCATTCTCCAACTGCCGGACGTTTCCTGGCCATCCATGGCCTTCGATTGCCTCGATGGCATCCTCGGCAAACTGCATCGCCGACTTGCCTTGCTGCTCCGTGAACTTCATCAGGAAGACTCGGGCGAGCAGCAGGGAATCTCCGTCGCGCATGCGCAGCGAAGGAATGTCGATCACGATCTCGCTCAGACGGTAGTACAAATCCTCGCGGAACCGGGACTGCTCCATCATGTCCTTGAGGTTCTGGTGGGTTGCACATACGATGCGCACGTCGACCGGGATCTCCTCCCGCCCACCGATACGTTCGACCACACGCTCCTGCAGAAAGCGCAGCAGCTTCGCCTGCAGCGCACCGGGCAGATCGCCGACTTCGTCGAGAAACAGAGTGCCGCCATTCGCATACTCGATCTTGCCCTTGGTCTGCTTGGCTGCGCCCGTGAACGCGCCCTTCTCGTAGCCGAACAATTCGCTTTCGAGCAGATTCTCGGGAATGGCCGCGCAATTGATCGCAACGAACTTGTTCGACGCGCGTCCGCTGAGATCATGGAGCGCCCGCGCAAGCAATTCCTTGCCGGTGCCGCTCTCGCCGAGCAACAGCACGGTTGCATCGGACGGCGCCAGTTTCTCCACCGTGCGTACGACACGCTGCATCGATGCATCCCCGGTGATCACGCCATGCAGCGGCGAAGCCGACGACGCCTGCAGGCGCTTGTTCTCCCTCTGCAGCTGATGCAGCCTGAACGCTCGTTCGATGATGAGCCCGAGCATGTCGGGATCGAACGGCTTCTGATAGAAGTCGTAGGCGCCCATGCCGATCGCCTTCACGGCGTGGTTTCGATCCTGATTGCCGGTGATCACGATCACCTTGGTATCTGGGAACAGTTCCAGCGCCTTGCCCAAGGTTTCGAAGCCCTGGGAGACGCCGTCCGGATCCGGGGGTAGTCCCAAATCCAGCGTCATGACGGCCGGCTCGAAGCGACGCATCTGCGCAACTGCGCTTTCGCAATCGTTTGCTACCACGACCTCGTAGTCATCGAACCCCCAGCGCATCTGCTTTTGCAGACCTGGATCGTCCTCGACCACAAGCAGATTCGGTTTACTGTTCTTGCTCACCCTGCACCTTCGCGCATGATTCGGTCGTTGATCGAATTCGATTTCGGAGCCTCGGCCAGAGGCAGCGAGATGACGAACTTGGTTCCTGCGCCGGGACTGCTCTCGACGTCCATCTGCCCCCCGAGTTCACGAACGTATTCGCGGCTTTCGTAGGTGCCGATGCCCATGCCGTTCGACTTCGTGCTCTCGAACGGCTTGAACAAACTGTTTCTGAGAAACTCCGAGCTCATTCCTCGTCCAGTGTCCCGCACTTCGACGTACGCTTCAGCGCCCTTGCGACCGACGATGATGTCCACCTGACCATCGGCCGGCGTTGCCTCCAATGCGTTCTGAACGAGATGTCCCACGACGCGCTCGAGCCGCTCGGGGTTCGCGATTACAAGAATGTCCGCGGCATCAGCCATGACGCGGGGTTTGGGCTCGTAGACCTGCTTCGATTCGACTGCACGACGAACGATGGGCGCAAGCGACACAGCAACGGGCTTTTCAATGGGCAAGCCACCGCTGCGGAGCTGCATCAGGATCTTGTTCATCTTCGCCACCGAGCTCTCGATGGTGCCCAGCATGTCTTCCTGGAACTCGGGGTTATGCTTGTGCTTCTGGGCGTTTCGCAGCAGCAGCGACAGCTGCGCCACGAGATTCTTCAAATCGTGCACCACGAATGCCGACATCTTGTTGAACGACTCGAACTGCTTTGCCCTGGCAAGCGCATCCGCCGCCTGGGCTTGCGCCACATAACTTGCAGCTTGGGTTCCGGCGGTTTTCAGAAGATCGCTGATCTCCCAGTTGAGACTCAACCGACCGCGGGACCGAAGGAGAAGGACCATGCCGTGCAGGGTTTCATTGAGCACGAGGGGCACGATCAGCCAAGCTTGCGGAACGCTCGCAATCGCCGCGGGTGGCACGACCGATTCGTAGACTTCCGGAGACGTCTTGACCTCATCGAGATCGACAACCCACTGTCTGCGTGCGAGATACCGCGAGAAGTCACCGTCCTCGATGTCCTGGACTTCGAGTGTCGGCAGATTCCACTGCGAGGTTCGTGCGTAGCGACCATCTTCCTGTCGCAACCAAAGCGCACCGCCCTGGCTCTCCACCAACTGCGCGAGTGCCTCGATGCACCGCTCCTGGACCGGCCTGCCATCCTGCAGTTCCGACAGGCTGCGGGTGAATCGCAACCACTCCTCTCGATAATCATACCGATAGCTGAAGAAATGCTTGCTCAGGAAGACCTTCAGTCGTGCCCGCACCACGCCGGAGAACAGCATGAGCACGAGGAGTACACCGGCACCGAACAGGAAGGTGATCTGAAGCAGCCCGCCCCAGGTTCCGCCGAAGAATCGGATGTAGTAGCCGGCCGTCGCCATGACCAGCAGATACCCTGCGGCCCCCAACAATGTCGTCGAATGAAAAACGACTTGCCGAGAAACGGAGACGGACAACGACCACGTCGGATTACGTGCTGCCGAAACCGCCAGCAACGGCGCCACGAGCACGGCGACGACCCCGCGGGCATCCCAAATTTCACTGTTGATGCGCCGGAACAGCATCGCGTCTGAGAACAGATAGAAGTCGAAGGCGAAATACCCGCCCAACCCGAGACAGAGAAACTTAAGGCTCCACCGCTGCTGCGGATTGGTATTGCGGTAGAGATGCTCGACCAGCAGCATCCCGCCGAGCGCCATGATCCCCGGCGCGACGATGCCGGTCAGGAAGCGAAGATCCCGCATCAGATCAGAGTCGGGAAAGAATCGCAGTACAACCGCCAGCAGCGCAACCAGCAGACAGCCGCCCAGGCTGCCAAACGCGATCCTACGTAGACGGTGATCGGCCGCCTGGACGCTCGCCCGCGCATACCCGAGCAGCATGAAGAGAAACGCGAACCAGCCCGTCTTGTGCAGGATCTCCAGCACTTCGCCCGGCAGCTTCATGCTGGCGGGCCCAGTGGCTTGGTACGCCATCGCTGCAGCCCAAGCCGCGGTCAGAAGGGCAGCAACCGTCAGCAGGGCGCCCGCGATTCGCCCACGCCAGCTCACGATGAGGAGCACGCTCAAAAAGCAGTATGCGGCCGCTGCGGCCGCATAGCTCAACGTGCCTATCGAGACCGTCATCGGATCCCTATCCCAGTCATGGGGCCCTTATCGTGCACCCTTGCCCCAGAGTACCACCTGCACCGTGTCGATCAGCACCATCACGTCGAGAAACAGCGTATGGTTCTTGACGTAGTAGAGATCATACTGAAGTTTCTCGACCGCATCGTCCAGCGAGGCACCGTAGGGGTAGCGGACTTGCGCCCATCCCGTGATGCCGGGCTTGATGGAGTGGCGCGCGTTGTAATAAGGAATCTTCGAAGCCAGCTGATCGACGAAGAACGGGCGCTCCGGGCGCGGCCCCACGAAGCTCATGTCGCCGCGCAGGACGTTCAGTATTTGCGGCAATTCGTCGATCCGCAGCTTGCGAATGATCTTGCCGACACGCGTGGTCCGATCGTCGTTGGCGCCGGCCCACTGCGGACGGCCATCGCG
This sequence comes from Burkholderiales bacterium, assembly GCA_044360365.1. GTDB lineage: Bacteria > Pseudomonadota > Gammaproteobacteria > Burkholderiales > WYBJ01 > WYBJ01. The sequence goes on from JBIKKL010000224.1 coordinate 6,695, forward strand.
TTCCGCATCGGTGCGCATGCTGCGAAATTTGAAGATGGTGAACACGTTCCCGCCCTGGCCGACCCGTTCCTGCCGGTACAGAATCGGTTTGCCATCTTCCAGGTAGATCGCTAGCGCGGTCACCAGCATCACAGGCAGCGTCGCGAGCACGAGCAGCGCACTGGCGGCGACATCGAACAGCCGCTTGACCGTCTCCCGCACGAAGCCCTGTCGGAAGCCCTCGTTGAAGATGATCCAGCTCATGTTGAGCGACTCGAGGTGCAACTGGCAACGTTCCCGCTCGAAGAACGACGCGAGATCCGTGATCAGAATGCCGCGCAACCGGCAATCGAGGAGTTCCTGCACCGGGATCGCCCCGCCCCGACGGTCCCGCACGGCGATGACGATTTCGTCTACACGATGGCGTTTCACGGCCTCGATCAGGGATTCCTGCTGCGGCAGGATGCGCGCTGTCTCGACGTGGCTCGTGGCAGGCGCGGTCGAAAGATAGCCGACGATCCGGATGTGGTTCTTCTTGTCCCGAACCAGTTCTTCGACGCTTGCCGCCCGGCTTCCCGTGCCCAGCACGAGTACCCGCCGCTGGAAGGCCTTCGGCGTAATCCAGCCGACAAAGACGAGCCGGGTCGCCGCACTCCCGATGAGAGCGACGGTGAAGGTCGTGAACAAGGCGTTTGCGCCCAGACTCAGTGACGGAAAGATCGAAATCGCGATGCTCGCAAGCACCAGTCCG
>JBIKKL010000225.1:0-7416 GCA_044360365.1 Burkholderiales bacterium
GGGGCAACGCACTTCATGTACCCGTACCGTTTCAGGTTCGAAATACGGCGCAAAGGGAGCTCTTCGTTACAGCGTCGCGACCGTTCCGCCGCGCGCTTCGACAGCGAGCAGATTCAGGAGCGATCTGCGCAATGCGATCTGATCGAGCAGCTTGCTGCCCACGCGGTCGAACCCGCGTGATCGAACTCGGGCGTTGAATCGGCGACACGCTGCACGATACTGCATGACCGAAAGCACGATGGCTTCGAGCAGTTGCCGATCGTCCACGGCCTTCCCGCTCTTCTCCTCTGCGCGCCGGTCGACCTTGGTCAATTTCTTCATGGCTATCCTCCTGGATGAATTTCGAGCACATGATCGGTTAGGCAGTATCCGTGCCACACGCGCTCCAGAAGGGACACTCGTCGACTCGGCGCCCACTTTCAGTCGATTTTTCCGATGCGGCAGTACGATGTACGCAAAGGACGATTTCATCGAGCGGGCGCCTTGGAGTCACCTTCACCCCGAATTCGGCATTGCGGCTTCAGCGGAAAGGGAGACTTCGGATACGAGGTTGGTAGCATTTTCCGATCCCCACCCGGTTTTACTTCCTTGATCCGCCCTTTGCGCGAGCGATGTCAATTGCAATATAGCCTGCATTCAATGACATAAGACCCCTATTCAAACGCATGGAAGCGCCGGCACACGTCTTGCAGAACTACGCAGGGTCGATCTCGGGAGGCACCCATGCAACAGACCCTGGAATTCCGCGCTACCCAACAACTCACCCTGTCGCCGCAGATCGTCCAGGCGATTCGCATTCTTCAACTTTCGGCCTCCGACCTCGAACACGAGGTCGAAGAGGCGTTGGCCAATAATCCGTTTCTCGAACGTACCGAATCCACTGCAGGTGCAGCGCCTTCTACGGAGGCCGCCGGAGAGGCAACGACGAGCGCAACGGACGAGGACATGGCCGAGCCCACCTCGTTATCCACGACAGGCAACGATGTCGACATGGACGATCGTGAAGAACACGACCCATGGACCGCCACCACGTCCAAGCGCAACGACGACGAACGGCCGATCGGCGAAGGTTATGCACCGAGCACGACTCTCCGCGATTATCTCGTGGACCAGCTTGCCGGCAGCCGCTTGAGCGACGCCGAGCGCCTGCTCGTGGAAGTCGTCATCGATGGCCTGGACGACGACGGCTACCTGCGCCAGACGACCGAAGAGCTGCTCTCGGCCATGCCGCAGAAACTCGGCGTGGAGGCGCACGACATCGAAGTGGCAATCCGATTCATACAAAGCATGGATCCGCCCGGGATTGGCGCCCGCTCGCTTGCCGAGTGCCTCGCCCTGCAGCTTGAACGGCTGCCAGAGCATTCCGAGGACATCGAAATTGCGCAGCGGATCGTGCGGGAGCACATCGACCTCCTCGCCCTGCACGACTCGACTCGCCTTTCGCAGAAGCTCGGGTGCAGCGAAGAAGCCATACGGCGAGCGAATATGGTGATTCGCACACTTAACCCGCGGCCGGGCGCGCAATTCAGCGAGGCGCTCGCTCGCTACGTCGTCGCCGACGTCATCACCCGCAAGATCAACGGCAAGTGGGTCGCCTCGATCCATCCGCAAGCGCTGCCGAACATTCAAGTCAACCAGATCTATGCAGAAGCCCTTCATCGCGACCGCACCGGCAACGGGGCTCTCGCGCGCCATCTGCAAGAGGCACGCTGGCTTATCCGCAACGTGCAACAGCGGTTCGAGACGATCCAGCGCGTCGCGCAAGTCATCGTCGATCGGCAGCGGCGATTTCTCGAACTGGGCGAGCTCGCGATGCGACCGATGATGCTCCGCGACGTGGCGCGGGAACTCGGCCTGCATCCGTCGACGATCTCCCGCGTCACCAGCAACAAATACATGGAAACGCCGACCGGACTGATCGAACTGAAGCGATTCTTCTCCAGCAGGCTCACCAACGACGAGGATGGCACGTCCTGTTCGTCGACCGCCATCCGTGCACTCATCCGGGAACTCATTGCTGCCGAAAATCCGGCCGATCCGCTTTCCGACGTTCAGATCGCGCGCATCCTGGCGAGCCGCTCCATCAAGGTCGCGCGCCGAACGGTGGCGAAGTATCGGACAGCGCTGCGCATTCCTTCGGTGGAAGCCCGCAGGATGTCGGTCCCCGGCAGCGAAGCGCGCCGCAGCGCTCCGCCGCGCCCGATTGCCGCACTCGCGCAGGAGCAGCGCTCCGCGAAACGCAAGGCCGCAACGCAGCGCGAGGACGAGGACCCCGTGCATCCTCAGGATGATGCACGGATCGAACATCGCCAGCGACCGTCGTCTGCCGTCGTCATATTCTGACCGGCAGTCCATTTCAAGGCGCGACGCCCACGCGACAGAATTCGCGGGCACAGTCCGTGCACCTCTCATGGCATCGTCAGCAGAGGCATTGCCTTCGCAAACGACATCTCCCCCGACCTCAATATCTGCAACCAAGGAGACACCATGAGCGAAGTGAACACGCAAGCACAATTCCGGCGGCGCGCAAATCGTAGGCACCCCTCGATCTACGGACGGCCCGGGTCCGCGCCTGATGCTGGCGAGCACGCTGGAAGGGAACGACGTCACGAACCGCGCGGGCGAAAAGCTCGGCACGGTCGACGAAATCATGCTGGATGTGCCCATGGGTCGCGTGGCCTATGCCGTGCTGTCGACCGGCGGATTCCTGGGCATGGGTGACAGGCTCTTCGCGATCCCATGGGCCGCGCTCACATTGGACACCGACAACAAGTGCTTCATCCTCGACGTATCGAAGGATCGGCTCGAGCAGGCACCCGGCTTCGACAAGGACCACTGGCCCTCGCTAGCCGACCAAAGCTGGGGCGCCAACGTGCACAAGTACTACGTGACACGCCCCTATTGGGAATAGTCTCCCGCAAGCGCTACCCCTTGCTCGCCTGTGCCTTGAAGTGCTGGTTGCAGGCGAGCGGCGGGCTCCTTTCCAACACGACGAGGACATCATGCCCGACACGACGAATCTGACGACTGTCGCAACGCTGCGAGAGCGAGCCCGGCGCGACATCGCGCAAGGAGCGGTCACATCCAACTACGGTTGCGACAAGGAAAAGGTGATCGAACTGCTGAACGCGGCGCTCGCCACCGAACTGGTGTGCACCTTGCGCTACCGGCGTCATTACTACACGGCGCGAGGTCTGGCGTCGAACAGCGTCGCCGCGGAGTTCCTTGAACATGCCAATGAAGAACTCGAGCATGCAGATCAGCTAGCGGCCCGCATTTCCGAACTGGGCGGCAACCCGAACTTTTCGCCGGCGGGCCTGGCTGAGCGCAGCCATGCGGAATACATCGAAGCCGACACCCTGGAAGACATGATCCGCGAAAACCTCGTCGCAGAGCGAATTGCGATCGAGAGCTACCGTGAGGTGGTGTAGTTCCTCGGCGATGGCGATTCCACGACCCGGCGTCTCCTGGAAAACATTCTCGCCACGGAAGAAGAACACGCGGAAGATCTCGTCAGTCTTACGAAGGGACTTGGGGCGCGTTGAGCCTGGAAAAAGGGTGCTGGCCCAAGTCCAGCTACCTGCCGCGCGAAGCCGCGTCATGCATGCTTCAACGTGTTATGCACCGATCGCACCCCGTCGACACGGCGCGCGATATCCTCAGCGCGAGCGGACTGCGCCAGCCCGGGGATCACCCCCGCAAAGTGACGATGGCCTCCCGGGTATCGACGTCGATCTGCATCCCATCCACTGATGGGTCTGCGACGAGCGCGGCCTTGACGCGGGCGGTGATCGCGGCAACCGGGAGGCGCTCTCCGACCTCCTCCACTCCAGCTATTGCGGCTCGGGCCACTTCGTTCGAGCCCTCCTTGACCAGCTTCGAAAGCTGGCGAGGTGCCTGGTTGCCCTCGCGCACGGACCTCGCCGCCTGATTGGCCGCGCGGTCCTCGGCAGCCTGGTCGCATGCTCCAAGCAATGCCCACATCATCAGTCCACTGTCCAGCGAACGATACATTTCAATGCTCCGACGATCGGATGCGGCCGCGAGACGAGGCGAGGCTTCGACGTTCGCCATCGCAGCCGCTGTCAGCACTCAGATCGGCGGACGTCGCCCCATGACTGCGAACACGACCGCAAGGATGATGCCGATGACGGCCAATGCCCACGCGATGTTGATTGCGGTCCCAGCGATGCCGCTGAACCCCAGAACAGCCGCAATGAGCGCTATGACGAAGAAAGTAACGGCCCAACCAATCATGTCGTATCTCCCAAAAGATGAAGGTTAAGTGCTCAGCTCGATCCGGACCCATGGGGTCGGATGGGCTCGACCATGAGTAGCAACGGACGGGCCTGACCTGGATATGCGACGGAACAGGACCGTACTGCACCGACCGGATAGGGCATTCGTCGCAGAGAAGATCACGTCACACCAAGGACTCGGAATTGCGGTGGTCGAAGGCCCATGAACATCCTATCGCCCGATCTCGTCGGCTGGAGCGCAGCACTCGTCCTGCTGACAACGATCTCGTTCCAGGTCTTCGTCCAGTGGCGTAGCGGCGCCGTGGCGGGCGTGTCGCCGTGGCTCTTCACCGGTCAACTCATCGCGTCGTCCGGCTTCCTGCTATACAGCGCGCTGCTCCAGAACTGGGTATTCGTCGCGACGAACGCGATGGTTGCCGTCGCAGCCCTCGTCGGAAAGCACGTCGACCGAGTGAATCGCCGCCGAAAGGCGGTAGAGGCCACCATCTGTGCGGCCGGCATCGCTCCGTATCGTCGGAGCGCATGACCGTTCAATAGCGATCTGTGCGCTCAGGCTCGATGCAATCACGTTTCCAAGAGGTCCAACGATCGAGCAACGTGAGCGTCCCGAGGACAACAAGCGTAAGCGCGACGGCAATCGCCGCCAGAATGACGTGACCGAGCCCGATACCGACCCCCACGGCCGTCGCCGCCCAGATGGACGCGGCAGTCGTCAGACCCAGCACTTCGCCCTGGTCGTGGCGCTTGAGGATGACGCCTGCGCCGATGAACCCGATCCCCGTCGCAATGCCGTGGATAACGCGCGAGACACCCTCCAGGGTCATCCCCGCTTCGAGCGGAACGATCGTAAAGATGGCGGCCGCCAGCGTAACGAGCGCATGGGTGCGCAGGCCGGCCGGCTTGCCCACCAATTCCCTCTGGATGCCGATGATCGCTCCGAGCAGAACAGCAGCGAGAAGACGCGCCACAGTCTCGACGACAATCCCCCACGACGGGATATGGCCGAAGAACGTATTCCAACCAAGCTCGTCCATCGATTCTCTCCTGGTACGGATCGCGCTGCGCTGACGCGCACGCCGCGTACTCGCGGCATCTCCCGGGCACGACGCGTGCATTGCGACATGTCGTTTGCGCCCGACTCCAGTCCAAGCGCCCTGCCGCATTCCCTGGGCGCACCGGTGCGCGTCGCGGGTCAAGGAGAGGAACACCATGACCGATTTTTCCACTGTCGAGCCCGGCGAAGCGCTCCGGTTCGATCATTCAGACGTCCTGCCTACGCGTGCGCAGAATCCAGCCCGCGCGAGCGCCGGCGAAACCGAGACCGTCGTCGGTGTGGTGCTCGCCGGCGGACAAGGCACCCGGTTCTCACCCCTTACCCGTAAGCACGCCAAACCTGCCGTACCGTTCGGTGCGCGCCACTGCATCATCGATTACGCGCTGCCCAACCTCGTCAACTCCGGCGTACGCTCGATCTACGTACTGCTGCAACACCACTTGCGCTCCGTACGCAACCACCTGCGCACCGTCCGGCATACGGTCCCCGGCAACGGGTTCGTTCAACCCCTGCAGGGGATCGAGCGACCGTTTCGCGGCACCGCGGACGCCGTACGACAGAGTATTGACCGGCTCCAGGTCTCCTCCGCGGACGCGGTGCTCGTATTCGGCGCAGACCACGTATATCGAATGGACGTGCGGGAAATGATCGACTTCCATCGTCGCCGGCTTGCCGATCGAAGCTGGCCGATTCGGGTGCCCGGCCGATCATGGCCCAGTGCGCGACTCTTGCGTGCGCCGCTTCACGCCGCACAGATCGACCCTGGCGCACGGGTGCGCGACGCCCGGATTGCATCCGCGGTGATACGCCGCGCGGCAAAGGTGGAGGAAGGCCCTGGCCTCGAACAATGCGTCGTACTCGACGGTGCACGGATCGAATACGGCGCTCGACTGCACCGCGTCAACGTGAATCAAAACGCACCTATCCCGGCTCATGCCCGCATCGGATTCGATTCCGCGCCCGATTCGCGGAACCATTTCATCACGCCATCCGGCATCACTGTCGTCACGAACCCATCATGAAACCCAGCACCGATTCTCCTGCCGAACTCGCACAACTCCTGGTGGAGCGTGATGCCGCCCGAGCGCACGCCGACGAAGTAGAACGCCGGTGCGACGAATTGCTATCACGCGTCGCACACGACCTGCGCGGTCCGCTCAACGCCATCTTCGGCTGGGTGCAGTTGCTTCAGTGCGGAGGGCTCGATGCCGATCGCCAGCGGCGCGCCCTGGAAGCGATTGCACGCGGCGTCCGCAGCCAGACTGAGCTTCTCGACGAAATGCAGCGCGCTTCGCGTGTATTGCAAAGTGGCGAATCATCCCCCACCCGATCAGCAGCTCCCCGGAACTCGATGAGCCGAATCGACAGCGGGAAGCCGGAACGCGACCTGGCGCCCGGAAGACTGCGCCTCGATGAAGCAAGAGCGCTGCATACTGCGCCGATTGAACGGCGCGCGCAGACATTGCGCTCCCAACGCGGCGGATGATCGACGAAGCGCCTTCTGCGCCTACGAACTACGGACGTGTGGCGAAAAGCCGATCACATGCTCGTCCCGAAGGCTCGACCGAAACGCGGCTTCGGCACCTTGTACATCGTGACCGCCGCCGTTACCGGTGATGTTGCATTTTGGACTTTGCAGGACGCCGGGGGCGATGGCGACCGTTGCGTAGACGCTCCGCGCCCACGGGAACTCCGCTGAATCCAGATCGACCCCGCCATAGAGGATCCCTAACGAACCGGCCTCTCGATCGCGCGACCGCAACCGGGTCACGAGTGTCTTGGGCGCGTCGGCGAAGATGCACCAGTGAGGACGGCCATGCGTCCGACGAAGATTCACGCATTCCTCGAACAGCGATGCCACGAAGCGATCACGAGCCGCTGCCTTCTGGCCGCCCAGATTGACCACGACGGACTCGGCCGGCGTATCCAGCAGCGCTGCCCTGACCTCGTCTATCGGAGGAGGGCGCTTCGACGTCCCGAGCGTGATGGTGCCGCGCGCCCGCGCGAGCTTGCCTTCGAAGTCGAAGATGCAAGCCTGATAGCCGTAATCCACCAATTGCTCCACAAGCGCTCCGAGATACGTCAAGACGCGCGAACCATCGG
>JBIKKL010000287.1:0-6282 GCA_044360365.1 Burkholderiales bacterium
GCCACATCCGATCGCACTCCAACGTCGGGGTCATCATCGTCACGGGTAGCGGCGAATCGGTCGATCGGATCGTCGGACTGGAACTCGGCGCCGACGATTTCGTGGCAAAACCCTTCGATCTGCGCGAATTGCTCGCCCGTGTGCGTAGCGTTCTAAGGCGTACTTCCACCGCACCCGAACCGGAAGCGCAGCCGCGCGTTCCGGGTCTGCGCTTTGGCGGATGGCATCTCGATACGCAAGCTCGAAGGCTGTTCAATGCCGAGGGCACGGAGGTCGAAATCACGACCGGCGAATACGATCTGCTCTGCGTGTTTGCCGAAAACCCGAACAAGGTCTTGAGTCGTGATCAGTTGCTGCAGGCCACCCGAAATCGTGACGCGGGCCCGTTCGATCGCGCCATCGACATGCAGATCACCCGCCTGCGGCGCAAGATAGAAGTCGATGCCGACAAGCCCGTGCTCATCAAGGCCGTGCGCGGTGCCGGTTATGTCTTCACGGCCGCAGTGCAGCGTGTTTAGGCGCCGCTCGGAGTGCCACGCCCGCAGTCGTTTCCCGATCCCGATACCCATTCTCCCGGCGCACCGACATGAATGACCAGCGCGCAGACGAATCCGTCCCACCCATCCCGACGTTCGACGCCGCGGTCTACCGCAAACTGCTCGAAACTGCCCCCGACGCGATCATCGTGATCGATCCGGAGGGTCGCATCGTTTTCTTGAGCAATCAGGCCGAACAGATCTTCGGCTACGCCTGCAACGAACTGCTCGGCCAGCCGATCGAGGTGCTCGTGCCCGAGCGGTTGCACGCCGGGCATCGCGTTCACCGGGCCTCCTATGCCGCGAATCCGACGACACGCCCGATGGGCTCCGACATGACGCTTATCGCCGTCACCAAAGCCAGGAAGGAGTTTCCCGTCGAGATCAGTCTCAGTCCGCTCCACGTCCAGGACAAGACGTTCGTCTGCGCCGCCATCCGCGACGTAAGCAGGCTGCAAAGCGCACGCTCGGCCATGACACGAGCCCATTTTCAGGCGCATGTCGCCGAACTGGGACAGCAGGTGATCGCCGCCCGGGAACTGGACGAAGTGGCGGCCGCCGTGCCAGGTCTTGCCGCCCGCGCGCTCGAGGCCGATGTCGTCCTGCTCTACGTCCTCAATCCGCAGGACAACCACTTCATTTGCCGCGCAGCCTATGGCGTCCCCGAGGGCATGAGCGCGCATCTGCGCGTGAAGAACGATCCGGCGACAGGCACCGGATTCGTATACGCCGCAGGCGAATCCGTCATCGTGACGAACTACGCCACCGAGTCGCGCTTCGACAGTGGTCCGATGATTTCCGAACTCGGCCTGGCATGCGCGCTCGCCGTACCGATCATGGGCAACGAAGGTCCGACGGGCGTCATCACGGCCCGCTTTCGGCAGCCGCGGACATTCTCGGAAGACGACAAGAACTTCATGCGTTCGGTTGCGAACATCGTTGCCGCCGCCATGAAATATACGCAGGCAGAAGAACGCCTGCGACACGCGCAGCAACTCGAAGCGGTGGGTCAACTCACCGGCGGCATCGCGCACGATTTCAACAATCTGCTCACGGTGATCATCGGCAATCTGCAGCTCGTGCAGGAAGACGCTGCGGACAACGAAGCCATCGCCCCTTCCATCGACGCCGCGTTGCGCGCCGCGTCGAGCGCCGCTGACCTCACCCGCAAGCTGCTCGCCTTCTCGCGCCGTCAGGCGCTGCGTCCACGCGCCATCGACGTCAACGAACTCGTAGGCAACATGCTGGACATGATCCGTCGGGCACTCGGCGAACGCGTCACGATCCTCGCCTACCCCGATGCCAACGTGCCCAAAGCGCACGCCGATCCGGGGCAGCTCGAAACGGCGCTGCTCAATCTGGTGGTGAACGCACGCGACGCGATGCCCAACGGCGGACGCCTGAGTATCGAGACCGCGACACGCCGCCTGGACGAAGGCTACGCGGCAGACATCGGCGACATCCAGCCAGGACGCTACGTCATGATCGCCGTCAGCGACAGCGGTACGGGCATGCCCGAGTCGGTCCTCAAACGAGCCTTCGATCCGTATTTCACGACCAAGGAGCGCGGCAAAGGCAGCGGACTCGGACTATCGATGGTTCACGGCTTCGTCAAGCAGTCGAGCGGCCACGTGACGATCTATAGCGAACCCGGCCACGGCACGACCATTCGCCTCTTCCTCCCGATTGCAGTGGATGGCCGACCGACCGAAGTTGCCCGTACCGAGGAAATCATGCCTCGCGGCAGCGAAACCGTGCTGATGGTCGAGGACGACGACGCAGTGCGTGCGGTCGGGGCGAGGTTTCTCGCGCAACTCGGCTATACCGTTCTGGAAGCCGGTGACGGCGAGACGGCGCTGGCAATTCTCGACGCCCACCCGGAAATACGCCTGCTCTTCACGGACATCGTTCTGCCGGGTACCTACGAGGGCGTCGGGCTTGCGCGGGAAGTCCGCCGGCGGCGGCCGGAACTCGCGCTGCTGTTCACCTCCGGCTACGCGAGCGGCGCCATCCATCGCCTGGAAAAACTGCCCGGGGCGCTCATCGACAAGCCCTATCATCGGCACATGTTGGCCGCCGCAATCCGCAACGCCCTCGACGCCAAGCACTGACGTACCGAACGTCCCAATGCCGAAAGGCGCTGCAGTTGCAGCGCCTTTCCGGTCGCATTGCGCCAGAACTCAGGCCGCCTGCAGCATCGACGACCCCACCATGGAACGCAGTCGATCGATATCGACGAGTTCGATCGCCTTCAACTCGGCCCGGATCAGACCGTCACGCTGGAACCGCGAGAAGATGCGGCTCACCGTTTCCAGCGTCAGCCCGAGGTAGCTGCCGATTTCACGCCGGGACATCCGCAGAATGAAGCGCGTCGCCGAGTAGCCGCGAGCCGTCAGACGCTGCGAGAGATTGACGAGAAAGGCCGCAAGCCGCTCTTCGGCACTCATGGATCCGAGCAGCAGCATCATCAGATAGTCGCGCTGGATCTCGCGGCTCATCAGCCGATGGAACATGCGCTGCATGCCAGGCTCCTGGCGGCACAGCGCTTCGAGGCGGCTGAAGGAAATCTCCCAAACCTCGCCATCCTCCAGGGCCACCGCGTTCGACTGGCAGATCTCCCGCTCGATGCCGTCCAAGCCCAGGACTTCGCCCGTCATATGGAACCCCGTGACCTGCTCGCGCCCTTCGGAATCGAGCAGAATCGTCTTGAACATGCCCGCACGCACCACGTACAGACAATGAAAGGGCGTTCCGGAGCGGTAGAGAAATTCGCCGAGGCGCACACGGCGCTTGCCCGAGGCGGCTTTGGACACGACGGCGGCGACTTCAGTCGGCAATCCGACCAGTGCTTCGGAATGCACAGCCGGCAGCGCAGCTGGCGCCTCCGGCTTGGCCTGACGAATACTGGCAATGGCTCGGACGGTCATGGCAGGCTCCTCTTCGATTCGGGGGATGAAAAGCATTCCTGTTTCTCAGTGGCAGTCAGCTTAGCTCGCGTTTGTCACACCTCGTTCGCCCCCGCATAACGCTTTGTAACGCTCGGTAACAGGACGGCTTCGCTTGCCGTACCGCGCCGACTCGGCGTAAGGTCACTTGGTGCAGCGCCTGCTCGCCCCCATCTAGCTAAAACAATTGAAGACTGGTGCAATGAACTCTGTCCGCGCGCCTGCTGTTGCAGGCACCTTCTATCCCGCCGAACCCGATCTGCTGCGCCGGATGGTGGATGACCTGCTGGCCGCAGCCGACCGATCGCATCGTGACACCATCGCGCCCAAGGCGATCATCGCGCCGCACGCCGGCTACGTTTATTCGGGCGCTGTCGCAGCGAGTGCCTATTCGCGATTGCGCTCGGCACGGGGCTGCATACGCCGAGTCGTGCTGCTCGGTCCGGTACACCGGGTACCCGTGCGAGGGCTCGCCCTTCCAGGCGTGGAGGCCTTCGAGACGCCGCTCGGGCAAGTGGCCCTCGATCTCGATGCCATCGCCACCGCGCTTACCTTGCCTCAGGTGACGCAAAGCGCTGCGGCCCATCAGTTCGAGCACGCCCTCGAGGTGCATCTGCCCTTTCTGCAGCGCGTGCTGGGCGATTTCAAGCTCGTGCCCTTCGCCGTCGGCGATGCGACGCGCGAAGAGGTCGCCGAAGTGTTGGATCTGCTGTGGGGCGGCGACGAAACGCTCATCGTGGTCAGTTCGGATCTGTCGCACTTTCTGTCCTACGACGCTGCGCGCAGGATCGACGGCGAAACCGCAACGAGGATACTCGACCTGCGAAGCGACATCGATCATCAACGCGCCTGCGGTGGAACGCCCGTGAACGGATTGCTGCTCGCGGCCCATCGGCGGCATCTGAAGGTACAGCTGCTCGACCTGCGCAACTCCGGCGACACCGCGGGCAGCCGCGACCGCGTCGTCGGCTATGGCTCCTTCGCCGTGCTGTCGACCGAGGCGATCCAGGAGAACGCCGGCGCGGCGCTCATCGCCTTGGCGCGCGCCGCCATTGCAGAGAAGTTCGGCGAGCACCTGTCCTGCCCGGAGCAAACGGGATGGCTGCAGCAGACGCGCGCCACGTTCGTCACGCTGACGCTCAACGGCGAGCTGCGCGGGTGCATCGGTTCGCTCGAAGCCAAACGCACCCTCGGTGTCGACGTGCGCGAGAACGCTCTGGGGGCCGCCTTTCGCGACCCACGGTTCAAGCCGCTCACGGCAGAAGAATGGAAAGACACGCATGTCGAGGTCTCGCTGCTCTCGCCGCTGGAAGTCCTCGAGCCCGAGAGCGAAGAAGCCCTGCAAGCGATGCTGCGCCCGGGCATCGATGGCGTACTGATCCAATACGGCCACCACCGCAGCACCTTTCTGCCTCAGGTCTGGGAGCAATTGCCCAAACCGCGCGACTTCCTTGCGAGTCTGCGCCGCAAGGCGGGCCTGCCGCCGGATCTCTTCGAACCCGGCTTCAAGGTCTGGCGCTACACCGTCACGAAATGGGAAGAAGCACGTTAAGGAGATCCGAACCGCCATGGAAGAAACGGATTACGCCGGACGCTACTGGCATATGCTCGACGATGGTCGCATGCAATGCGACCTCTGCCCGCGAGACTGCCGTCTGCACGAGGGTCAACGCGGCGCATGTTTCGTGCGGATGCGCTCGGGCGACCGGATGCTGCTCACCACCTACGGGCGATCATCGGGCTTTTGCATCGATCCCATCGAAAAGAAGCCGCTCAACCAGTTCTATCCGGGCAGTCCGGTGCTGAGCTTCGGCACCGCCGGCTGCAACCTTGCCTGCAAGTTCTGCCAGAACTGGGACATCAGCAAGTCGCGGGATATGGCTCGGCTGGCGGACCAGGCCTCACCCGCCGTGATCGCCGATGCCGCACGCAAGTCCGCCTGCCGGAGCGTTGCCTTCACCTACAACGACCCGATCATCTTCGCCGAGTACGCAATGGATGTCGCCGATGCGTGTCATGACCATGACATCAAGACGGTAGCCGTCACGGCAGGCTATATCGGCAAGGATGCGAGGCGCGACTTCTTCTCCCGCATGGACGCAGCCAATGTCGATCTGAAAGCGTTCACCGATGACTTCTACGTCAAGCTCTGCGGCGCGCGGCTGCAGCCCGTCCTCGATACGCTCGTCTATCTGAAACAGGAGACCGACGTGTGGTTAGAGATCACGACGCTGCTCATCCCGGGCAGGAACGACGCCGAAGACGAACTTGCCGCAGCGTCCGATTGGATCATGCGGGAACTCGGCCCGGATGTACCGCTGCACTTCAGCGCCTTTCATCCCGATTTCAAGATGAACGACATCGAAGCGACGCCGGGATCTACCCTGGTCCGCGCCCGAGAAATCGCGATCAACGCGGGATTGCATTACGTCTATACCGGCAACGTTCACGACCGGGACGGCGGGACGACCTATTGCCCGGGTTGTCGCACGGCGCTCATCGTGCGCGACTGGTACCAGATCCTGAGCTACCGACTCACCGACGACGGCCACTGCCCGGACTGCGGCACCGCAGTCGCGGGGCGATACGAGCGGTTCACCGGACAATTCGGACGGCGGCGGATTCCCGTCCGGCTGGAGGCGACGGCATAGATCAGTCGTTCGGGCGAGCCGCATTGCCGCGCGTCGAGATTTCGGTGAGTGCATCGCGGGCCATCGCCTCCGCCAGGACCTCCTCGGGACGGAACACGGCATCGGCATGCTCACCCCGCAGGCGCTGTGCATCTTCCTCGCTGGGCACGC
>JBIKKL010000226.1:0-7390 GCA_044360365.1 Burkholderiales bacterium
CTCACGTTTGCAATCCGGTTCGACATGCCGAAGAACGCCGAGATGCCGGCGATATCCCAGATGTCCGCTTCGTCGAATCCGTGCTGCTTCAGGATATCGAAATCCGCCTCGCCGACCCGATGTGCGCTTGCCGATACCTTCATGGCGAAGTCGAGCATTGCCTTCTGCCGCAAGGTGAGATCGGCTTTGCGGTAGTTCGTAGCCACCTGATCCGCGAGCAGCGGGTTCTTGGCGCGAATCCGAAGAATCGCCCCGTGGGCGATCACGCAGTACTGGCATTGATTGGCGGCGCTGGTAGCGACGACGATCATTTCGCGCTCGGCCTTGGTGAGGTTGCCGGGCTTTTCCATCAATGCATCGTGGTACGCGAAGAAGGCGCGGAACTCGTCGGGACGATGCGCAAGTGCCAGGAACACATTCGGAATGAAGCCGGACTTCTCCTGCACGGCTGCGATGCGTGCACGAATGTCCTCCGGCATGTCTTCGAGTTTCGGGATGGGAAAGCGGCTGATGGCAACATCCGCAGGTTCGGTCATGGGACGGCTCCGGTCGTGTGGGCGAGTCACTGTCTATCAAGCAGGCTCGATCTTTCGCAGCATGTCCGGCGCAAACTCGATGCCGAGCCCGGGGCCGGTCGGTACGGCGGCCATGCCGTCTTTCACCTCGATCTGCGGACTGTACCAGTCCGTGGGCTGTTCGGGCAGTGCGGCCGCATACTCCATTTCGATGGGTAGATCCGGCAACGTCGCGCAGAAGTGCGTCGTCAGTGCCTGGCGCGGACCGAGATAGGGGCTATGCGGTGTGAGCGGCAGTCCGTAGTGGTGCGCGATCACGTTCGTGCGGTGATTGCGGATGAATCCGCCGTTGTAGAGCATGTCGGGCTGCAGGATGTCGACGACACGATTGCGGGCCATGTACTCGAAGCGCGGCAAGCTGGCGTCCTGCTCGCCGCCGGCGACAGGCAGCGTCAAGGCATCAGCGACTTCTTTTGTGGCATCGAGATCCTCGAACGGACAAGGCTCCTCGAAGAACTCGACGCCATGCTCGGTCAGCAGCTTCGCTACGTCGATCGCATAAGTTGGATCGTAGGATCCGTTGGCGTCGATATACAGCTTGATCCCGGGGCCCCAGGTTCGGCGGGCGAGGGCGAGCAATGCTTCAGTGCGTCCGGGGGATGCGTCCGCGTTCCTGCTCAGGCGTCCGCCAATCTTCAGTTTCACGGCCCGGGCGCCGGTTTGTTCGATGCGATGCCCCACCCACTCGACCTCCTGCTCGGGCGTGGTATCGCGCAGCAAGCTGGACACATAGACGGGCACCCGGTCCCGCTTGCGGCCGCCGAGCAGATCACCGATCGACTTGCCGCTCGCTTTTCCCAGGAGATCGAGCACGACCGCTTCCGCCCAGGCCACCGTGGTCCAGAACGCCGAACCAGCGTATTTGTAGTTCCACTTGTAGACGTAGATTTCGTCGATCATCCCTTCGAGATCGCGCGCATCGCGACCGAGGAAGAACGGCAGCACGCGTTCTTCGAGCATCGCCCGCAGGAAGTGCCGGCCTTCGTAGATCATGACGAGGCCATCGGCGCCGTCGGTCGATCGTGCCCGCAGGAAGTGGATTTCACCGCAGCGCAATAGCTCGATGGATTCGATGACGACAGGCGCGCGGGTCGCGGCATGAAGGTCGAAAAGCGGGCGCTCGTAGTCGGGTCGTGGTGGCATGATGGTGTTCTTCCCTTGGATCGATCGACGCATGGGAGACATCGTTCCCGATGCAGTTGTGCGCCTGGAGCTCGGATGGGACGAGGACATTGAAGGTAGACCACGCATTTCGCGCATTTTCGCCTACCCTTGGTCTGTCCCCGGTTTCACTGGCCCCCGCGCAGCAGCATGGCGGGGCTCAGGCGCATCTGTGTCAACAGGTAGCGTGCGCCCAGGGTCATGCTGAGTCCGCTGACCAGGACTGCCGTGACGAGTCCACTCCAGTAGAGACCCGACGGGTTCATGTCCAGTCGCCACTGCAGGAGACCGGTGGCCAATGCGCTTCCGGTCAGCACCGCGAAGCCTGCGGTCACGGTTGCGAGCAGCACGTACTCCCAGACGAGCACCTGTCGCAGCAGCGTATGGCGCGCGCCCAGTGCGTGCATCACGGTGGCGTCGTAGATCTGGCGGCTGCGGCCGGCGGCCACGACGCTGGCGAGTACCAGCAGGCTGGCAGCCAGGCACACGCCGGCCACTACCGCGAGGCCGCCGCTCGCTCGGCCCATCAGCACACGGGTCTCGCGCAGCATGGACTCGGTACGTGCCGTCGCAATGTTGGGCGCCGCGGCAGCCAGACGGTCCTGCGCTGCCAGTGCGTGCTCCGCCGGCAGCCAGGCAGCCCCGACGTGACGGGTGATGAAGGGGTCGAGCACACCGTCGCTGAAGATGGCTTCCAGCCACAAGCGAGACTGCATGCGCCGCTGGCTGTAGATGGCGACCAGCGTGGCCTCCACCGGCTGTTCCATCACTTCGAAGCGGAGGCGGTCGCCGATTCGCAGCCCGAGCTGATCGGCCTCGCGGTCTTCCATCGCAACCAGCGGCGCGCCTCGATGATCGAGTGGCCACCAGGCGCCGCGGTCGATGATCACGTCGTCGAAGTTGCCGCTGCGGTCGCTGAGCTTGTGTTCGTCGCGCGATTCACGTGCGCGGGCTCCGTCGCCGCTTTCGCGGAGAACTTCACCGTTGACGGCCGCAAGCCTTCCGAGCACCAGCGGTGCGGTCTTCACCGCCTGTAAACCGGGCGAAGCCCCCAGCGTCGCGTGCAGCGCAGGAATTTGTTCGGTCTGCACGTCGTGGAACACCAGTGCGGGGGCATGCACGGGCACGGTATCGTTGACGGTGCGCAGGAGGGTGGCGACCACCAGGGTGCAGGCGACCAGCAGGGTGAGCGCCGAGCCCAGCGACAGTAGTGCTGCGCGCAGCGGCGAATGAGGTTGCTGCAGGCCGGCCAGCGCGAGCTTCAGCGGCAGGGGAAGCGCGGCGGTCTGCAATCGCGCGGCTAACCGACGCAGGATTCGGGTGGCCGCGTCCAGCACGGCCAGGATGGCTGCGGTGGTGAGCACGAAAGCCAGCCCGAAGCGGTAATCCGGCAGGCTGGCCACCAGCAAGGCCATTGTCAGGGTCGCTGCCGCGGCGGTCAGACCACGGGCGAGTCGCGGCGTGTGCAGCGCTGCGCCCTCGATTCCGCGGAACAGGACGGCGGGGGAGACCGAGAGCGCGCGCCCGAGCGCGGGCAACGAGAAGGCCAGTGCGGTCAGCACGCCGAATACCCATGCCATCAGGGCCGGCTGCCACAGTCCCTGGAGCAGGAAGGTGACCGGCAGCTTGTCGGCGGCGAGTTGCGCGCCGGCCAGTGCGAGCACGATTCCCGCGGCGACGCCCACTGCGCTGGCGAACATTGCAAGCATCAGCACTTGCAGCAGCACGAAGGCGGCCAGCCGCGCATTGCGCAGACCCAACGCTCGCAGCGTGGCGAGGCTCGTCAGCTTGCCCTGCAGATACGCCTGCACGCTGTTGAATACACCCAGGCCGCCGATGAACAGGGCAGAGTAACCGATCAGCAGCAGTCCGGAGCCGATCTGCCCCAGAACTTCGGCCATGCGGTCGCTGCGCTCGTCGAAGCTGCGTACCTCCGCATTCAGTCCCGGGAATGCAGCCGTGAAGGCATCACGCCAGGCCGTTGCCGGCTGGTCGCTACCCTGATCGACACGGACGCGGTAACGGTACTCCAGGCGACTGACGGGTTGCACCAGGCCGGTGGCCATCAGCGCCCCTTCGGCCAACAGCACCGGGGCCGCGCCCCAGTCGGCACGCAGGCTGCGATCCGGCTGACGCACGACGATTGCACGCACGGTCAGTGCCAGATCGCCGATAAAGACGCGGTCGCCGGGATTCACGCCCAATCGGGTGGCGAGCGCACCGTCGAGCGCTACACCCCATTCGCCGCCCTGGTGCGCCAGAGCGTCCTGCAGGGCGCCGGCGGGTTGCAGCGTCACGGTGCCGTAGAGCGGGTAGGTCCGGTCGGCGCTGAGGAGCTCGACCAGATGCGCGCGTCCTGCGTCGGTACGCAGCATCGTGCGAAGCTCGATCGTGCGCGAAACCGTGCCGCGTGCCTCGATCCAGTCCAGCGTCCCGGTCGGCAGGGGCGTGGCCGATTCGACCTCGACGTCGCCTCCGAAGAGCAGCCGGGCATCGTGGCGCAGGGCGTCGTCCACCTGGCGGTACAGTCCCCCGCCAGCCGCCACCAGCGACACCCCCAGCACCAGGCAGGCCACGAAGATCCAGAGGCGCCGGCCGGTGGCGCGCAAATCGCGCCAGGCAAGATCAAGCAGGAAGCGCATCGGTCTTCTCGGGCGGTCGGGGGACCGGCACTTCGTGCAACTGACCGTCATGCAGGCGCAGCACGCGATCGCAGCGGGAGGCGAAATCCAGGTCATGGGTCACCAGCACAAGCGTCGTCCCCAGTTCGCCGTTCAGGTCGAACAAGAGTTCGCGCACCGCCTCCGCGGTCTGGTCGTCGAGGTTGCCGGTGGGTTCGTCGGCGAGCAGCAGACGCGGGCGATGCACCAGCGCCCGTGCAATTGCGACACGCTGTTGTTCGCCCCCCGAAAGCTGGCTGGGTCGATGGCTTGCCCGGTCGTCCAGACCTACGCGGCGCAGCATGTCCGCCGCCTCGGCGCGCGCGCTGCCGGCCCCCGCCATCTGCAGCGGCAGTGCGACGTTGTCGAGGGCGCTGAGGCTCGGCAGCAGATGAAAGCTCTGGAACACGATACCAATGCGCTCGCGGCGAAGGTCTGCCAGACCATCGCCGTCCAATTGGCCCAGGTCGATGCCGTCGATGCGGATGCGTCCGGCCGTGGGGCGCTCCAGCCCGGAGAGGAGAAGCAGTAGCGAGGTCTTTCCGGAGCCGGAGGGGCCGGCGATGGCCACGCGCGTGCCCGCAGCGATACGCAGGCTTACATCACGCAGCACTTTCACCTCGCGCGGGCCGATGGTGTAGTGCATGTGCAGGCCGTCGGCTTCGATCAGGTTGTGCATGTCGGTCATGGTGGCTTCGAAACGCAAGACGGCCTCAAGTTTCCGTGCGATCTGGAGCGCAACACGCTGCTCGTCTTTTCGCATCCGGGTGTGGCGTCATCCGGTGCCGCCATGCGAACAGGCGGCAGCTTCTCGTCAACTTTGCCTCCTGGTGCGGCCTGCGATCTCGATGATGCCAGAAAAGAGCGGCCGCACGTCCTTGCGCGTGCATCGCTCACGGAGTCGTTGCCGCCTCCTCGGCCATCAGCTTCAGCGCCGCAACCTCGATCGCCTGTGTCGGAGATTGCCGGCAGTGGTTGGCGGGAAGTCAAAAACGCGTTCCAGCGCGCCTTTCACCCCGATGCTGCGCATCAGGAGGCAAGCCCGCGTGAGCGGCCAACTCGCCTCGTGGGGAGACTGACTTACTAGGAAATCCCCCGGGTCGCCGCCGCGGTATTTCCCCATTTATCGAGTGCTTCGGGATGCCGTAACCACGAGCAGGCAGAGGAGTTTCGCTCACTACGGCCACTCCCAATCGTAGATCGTGCATTCGGCAGGCAGTAATGACGGGTCAGGCGTCCAGGTGCGTTGCTCCGATGAGCGGCAAAGAACCGAGGCTGAATCGTGGGGGATGCATCGGCGACGAACCTGCGCCGAGAACGCGCTACGCTGGAGCGCTCGTGTATTTCGTCGCACTGGCTACGCTGATCTGTGGTTTGGCGGCTTCTCTGTGGCTGTTCACCCATTTGGAAGAGGAAAGCCGAGCGGCCGAGCGGCGCGAGCTCGAGTTCATCTCGAAACGCATTGTCGCCGACGTGTCGCTTGCGCTGAGCCGATACGAACTGTTGCTTCACGAAGCACGCGGACTGCTTTCGGCCAGCGATGTCGTCGCAGCGAAAGCATGGAACGCCTACGTCGCCGCGCTGGAGCCCGCACCGACGGCGCCGGGGGTGCTGGCATTCGGGTTTGCGCAGCGCATCGATTCGAATCGGGTCGCCGACGTCGAGCGCAAGGTGCGCATGCGCGGCGATTCGTCGTTTCGATCCGTTGCATCCGTGGACGGTACGGATCAAGTCGGCATCCGGTTTCATACACTGGATGAGTCGGCTCGGGTGGGCAGCGTAGGGCAGGACCTGATGGCCGACCCAGCCATCCGGGATGCTGTGTTTCGAGCGGTCAAGGCCGAGGGTGTGACACTGGCTCGGGTGGTCATCCGAGAAACACTCGCGCAGCGATCGGTCGTGATGATGCTGCTGCCGGTACGGGACGCACTATCCTCGGCGAAGCATCCTCGCGGGGTGGTCTACGTGGTGCTCGACATTGCGGATATCGTGGGAGCCATGGTGTCGGGGATCGATCATGCGCCGGTGCAAATCAGCCTTGCTGACAGCGCCGCTGGCCAGCGCATTCAGTTGTATGGAAGCGCAAGCGCTGCGCCGGCCGCGTCGGTCGACGCACCGCATTTGCCGAAGTACGTCGCGCCGGTGCGCGGGGTGCCATGGCAGCTCGAACTCGTTGCGCGGTCGGCCAGGCACGGTTGGGCGGCATCGCGGGAACCGCTGCTCGTCCTCGCGAGCGGCATATCGCTAAGCCTGTTGATCTCTTTTCTCGTCGCACGGCTCATCCACACGCAGCGCCTGGTCTCAATGCGCGCCGATCGCCTCGAAAGAGAGCACGCCATCGATCAGGCGCTTCTGGGCGGCATGGTGTCGTCGGCGATGGATGCCATCGTCAGCCTGGATCACGATCTGCGTATCGTCATCTTCAACGCAGCCGCTGAATCGATGTTCGGCCAGTCGGCCGCGCAGATGCTGGGACAGCCGCTGGATGTGCTGCTCCCGGAACGCTTCCGGCATGACCACGCGCGGCATATCGAGGCGTTCCTGAAAGCTGGGGCGACGATACGGCGCATGGGGCGGCCGGGAAGGATTTTCGGCGTGCGTGCCGACGGGACCGAGTTCCCGATCGAGGCTTCCATCTCGGTGACGCAGGCCGTCGAGAAGCGTCTCCTCACAGTGATCATGCGGGACATCACGGAGCGCTTGCGCGCCGAGGAGGATCTGCGGCGACACCGCGATCACCTGAACGAATTGGTGCAGTCTCGTACAGGGGAGTACCTCGCGGCCAAGGTGCTGGCCGAGGCTTCGAGCCGGGCGAAGTCGCGGTTCCTGGCGAACATGTCGCACGAACTGCGTACGCCGTTGCACGCGATCCTGTCGTTCTCGGACCTCGGACGAAAGCGTGCCGCATCGGCAAGCGTCGAGAAGGTGGTGAGCTATTTCGATTCCATACGCACGAGTGGTCGACGCCTGACGCGCCTCATCGACGACCTGCTC
>JBIKKL010000312.1:0-5955 GCA_044360365.1 Burkholderiales bacterium
GGATTTCAAGCTCGCCTGGGACGCCTACCTGGCTCACCGCCAGGTGATCGCTCGTCACACGACGAGCTGGGGGATGCGAATCTCCGGACACGAGGAACTCGCCGCCGGTCTTGTCAGATTCTGTGCCAGCGTAGGAAAATAGCCAGTTAACTCAGGGCCGGCTGTTCCCTCCTCGATCCATCCCTCCGGCTCCTCGCTCATCCCAAGAGGTTCGTTATGAAGGAAGCACAGGAATTTCGCTCCGGCAACGTGTTCATGCTCGGCAAGGAGGCCATGGTCATTTTGCGCGCCGAGTACAACAAGGGCGGTCGCAACGCTGCGGTCGTGAAGATGAAGCTGAAGAACCTGCTGAGCGGCGCCGTCTCCGAGACCGTCTACAAGGCCGATGAAAAGCTGGAACAGGTCGTGCTCGAGCGCAAGCAGGCCACCTATTCGTACTTCGCCGATCCGGCCTACGTATTCATGGACGCCGAGTACAACCAGCACGAAGTCGACAAGGAAAGTCTCGGCGATGCCGTCGATTATCTCGAAGACGGCATGCCGTGCGAGATTACCTTCTACGACGAGCGCGCAATCTCCGTCGAACTGCCCACGACCGTCGTGCGCGAGATCACGTACACCGAGCCGGCGGTTCGCGGCGATTCCTCCGGCAAGGTACTGAAGTCGGCGAAGGTCAGCGATACCCTGGAAGTACAGGTGCCCCTGTTCTGCGCCACCGGGGACAAGATCGAAATCGATACGCGGACGGGCGAGTACAAGCGCAGGATTACGGGCTGATGCCCGTCGAGGGTAAAGGGGAAAGGAGAAGAGGGAAAAGTTAAGAGGAGGCTCCGCAGCTGGCAGTTCCTCCAACCGCACGTTACCAGTGGATTTCGAGTATCACGCGTTCAGGCGCGGCGGCGGCTTCCGGCCTTTCCCCCTTCCCTTTTCCCATTTCCCGTTTCTCCCGAAAACTGTGCCATGCACAGTTTTCGGTCTCAGCGAAAATGCGGAATGATCTTCTTCGCCGCCAACTCCATCTGCCGATAATTGTCCTGCTCGTCGGTCGACAAGAATCCGAGCATGAAATGCTGTACCCCGACGGCGATGCGATCCTCGATGCCCTTGATGACATCGTCCAACGTGCCGGTCAGGCACAAGCCCTTCGCAACATCCTCGGCGCTGCGCTGAGCCGTCGCATATTTGCCCAGGTTTTGCACTGCGACGGCGAGGGCTTCCTTCGGATCCTCCGCGATCGAGGTCGGCTGCGCGACACCGAAGCGGAACTGACTCACGTCGCGGCCGGCCGCCTCGACATGCTGGCGCACGATCGTATTGCTCTCCTTCAGCCGCCGCACCGTGAAGAGATAGGGGTACCAGCCGTCGCCCAGCGTGCCGGCTCGCTTCATCGCTGCGTCGCTGCGCCCGGCAATCCAGATCGGCGGGCCGCCGACCTGGACAGGGTGCGGCAACAGCGTGGCATCCTCGAACTGAAAGATCTCGCCCTGGTGGGTGACGTGCTCTTCGGTCCATAACCGTCGCATCAGCGGCAACATCTCGTTCGCGCGCTTGCCGCGGGTTTCCACCGGCACATTCAGGATGTCGTACTCGATGCGCGTGCCGCGTTGACCGCTGATGCCGATGCCGAGGTCGAATCGACCGTCGGAAATCTGATCCACCGTCGAGACGAGCTTGGCGAGCATGACGGGATGGTAGAGCGGCGCGATCACGATCCCGCTCATGACCCGGATCTTCTTCGTGGAAGCGGCTGCGGCAGCGAGCACCGGCAAGCAAAGATTGCGGGGAATCGGCGGGTTGCCATCCTGCACGTGCTCGCCCATGGCCAGCCGGTCGTACCCCAGGCCCTCGGCGCGCTGCGCAAATTCTGCGATGTTCTTCGGGGCGATCTGGTTGATCGAACACCCGAACGTCACGTTCGGCGCTGCCATGTATCTCTCCTCTCCTTCGTGTCGGAATCAGGTTGCCCGCCCGCATGAACCGAAAGAATGCGGCGGACACTGAGCCTGCAGTCTAACCGATCCCTCGTCGATCCACGGCCTCGGGGCCGCCGCGCCTTGCCTATTGGCGCGTTCGATGCCAGCATCGGTCACCCGCAGCCCTCGCTGCGCAGCCGTTCAGGATTCGCGACTCGCTGTGCTCGCGAATCGATGGCCCGAACCCCGAGCGACGCTCGCCGCCGCTCATCACGCACTCAGAGGAGATATCGATGTCCCGCAGATACGCCGGACTGACCCCCTACGAGGGGTACGAAGACATGAACATCGAGAAGAAGGACGGCGTCGTGGTGGTGACGCTCAATCGGCCGGAGCGCCTAAACGCCCTCTCGCCGGCGATGCGGGTCGGACTCAAGCGCATCCTCGAAGACGTGAACGACGACGACGAAGCCAAGGTCATGGTCCTCACCGGCGCGGGTCGCGGCTTTTGTTCGGGCGCGGACATGGCCGCGAACCGTGACGGCGGGCCGCCGCCCAGTCGCCTGGAGATCGAGGAATCGCGCTTCGGCTGGATCAACCGGTTCCGCACCATGCGCAAGCCGATCATCGCAGCAGTCAACGGAGTCGCCGCAGGCGGCGGCTTCTCGCTGGCACTGGCCTGCGACGTGCGCATCGCCTCGGATCAGGCGCGCTTCGTCTCGGCCTTCATCCGCCGCGCGATCCTGCCCGACCAATGCGCCACCTGGCTTACGCCGCATCTCATCGGCACCTCACGCGCCCTGCTGCAGTTGTGGTTGAGCGACGAGATCAAGGCCGACCACGCGCTTCGCATCGGCATGGCGGACGAGGTCGTGCCGCACGACAAGCTGATGGAGCGCACGATGGAACTCGCGAACCGGCTCGCGAAAGGCCCCTCGATCACGATCGAACTCACCAAGCAGGCCGTGTATCACGCGATGGGCTCGTCGCTCGAATCGCACGCCGAGTACGAAGAAAATCTGCTCAACAAAGTACATCACACCGAAGACGTCACGGAAGGCCGCCTGGCATTTCGCGAGAAGCGCGCGCCGAACTTCAAGGGCCGCTAACGCGAATCGGGGCCGATGTCGGCCCCGATCTTCCTGCGGTCGAACGTGGGGGCACTCCCCGCGAGGTGTAGCGCTACGTTCGAGTGCGGACGCCTGTGACTGAGCGCTTCCTGCGAGTTCCGGCCCAAAGTATTCCGACCCCCGCGAGCAACAGGAGTGCGGCTTTCGGTTCCGGCACCGGCTGCGCAGACATGCCCACCGTCAATTCGAAATCCGGATCGACGCCGAAGGGCACTTCCATCCGATAGAGTACATCGAGCGTATAGCTGTCGCCGCTGTGCAGCGGGACAGCGGCGGCCGGCGAACCCGGCAGCAGCGTGGCAATGACGCCGTGCCCGAGCGAAGAGATCTTGACGTCGAACGTCTCGTAGGGCGACGCCGGACGCAGTGCACCGACCTGGATCGTACCCAGGTAGGACCCGGCGACTCCGAATGCGTCGAGGTAGAAGCTCGCCGTCGCAATCAATTCGACGATTGCCGCGGCCGGGTCGCCGGCGACGGCGTAAGCACTGACAGCGCTCGCCGTACCGGAGGCGGTGAAAGTGAACACGTCCGGCGCCGACAGGCTGCCCAGCAGCACGGACAGCTCGATGGTACCGCTTGCCTGGTCCTTGAGATCGCCGAGCGCCGGCATGATGGCACTCGACGTCGAATAGGCGAGAGGCACGTCGGGATAGTCGACGATGCCGGTGACCGGTGGCGGACTGTCGGTGAGCGTGACCGTGCTGCCCTGGAACTGTGTCAGCGCCTTGGTGTAGACGTGGACGCGGTTGTGTGCAAACTCGTTGACAGGCCCCGCCACGACCGTTGATGCCGCTGTCGCCAGCGCGACTGCAACGATGAACTCCCCCACGCGCTTCATGGAATCTCCCGTGTATCGGCACGACGCTTCGTTCGAATAACCCGCCTGCGGATGTTCTCGTCATCGTCGCGGCGTTACCAGGCAAAAGTTCATGCTGCCGATGAAGTGGTCGACGCCGACTTCGATCCGCGCCACGACCCGGCAACGACATCCGACGGCCGTACCTTCAAGCTCGCACCGCCAGTCGTTGCCCCCGAAGTTCCGCAGGACAGACTCGCGGCGTCGGGGGGATTTCATCCGCCCACGCTCGATGGTGCACAAACGGACGTGGCGATTGAGCCGGACAGCCGACGAATGCAGAGGCTGGCGCCCTGGCCGCGATGGGACGGAAGGGACTTCGTCGAGATACCCGTTCTGGTCAAGGTCAAGGGCAAGACGACCACCGATCAGATCTCGTCCGCGGGACGCTGGCTCGAACTGCGCCACAGCTACAGCGAAGAACGACTGGGCTGGTTCCGGTCGGGATCGGTGCTCAATTTTCTTCGTGAATCGACACAAGCTTAATGCAGCTCCGAGCGCACGGTGATCGATCACCGTGCGCTCACCGTCGCTGATCAGGCGAGGCAGGCTTCGAGACCCGCTTCGAAGCTTGCCCTGGGCAGCTTGCGGCCAATGAACACGAAGACGCTCTCACGCCCTTCGTCGTCCTGCCAGGGCTTGCCGAAATCGGAGGCCGCGAGCATGTGCACGCCCTGAAAGACGATCCGCCGGTCCACTCCCTCGGCGTTGAGCACGCCCTTGTAGCGCAGCATGTCCGGCCCGTGGCGCTCGACCAGTCCGGATAGAAACGATTCGAGCGCAGCCATGCGAAACGGTCGGGCGCTTCGGAAGACGAACGAACCGATGTCCGCATCGTGCTCGTGCGCTTCCTCGTCGAGAAAGCCCGGCTCGATCTGCAGGATGTCGTCGAGGTTGAAACCCTGCACGTCGAGCAGCGTCCGGATCTCGGTGACCCCGAAGTGCGCCCGGGCGATCGACGCCCGCGGATTCATGCGTCGCAGTCTTGCGGTCAAGGACTCGACGGCTTGCGCCGAAACGAGGTCGCACTTCGACAGAAGAATGCGGTCGGCGAACGCGACCTGCTCCTGCGCTTCGTGGTTGAGATCAAGCTGCGACGGTGCGTGCATCGCGTCGACCACGGTCACGATGGCATCGAGCCGATAGTGGCGCAGGACGCTGTCGTCGACGAAGAAAGTCTGCGCGACGGGCGCGGGATCCGCGAGGCCCGTGGTCTCGATGATCACGCGATCGAACGCGAGACTGCCCGCGCTTCGCTTCGCTGCCAGATCGCCGAGGATGCGCACGAGGTCACCCCGGACCGTGCAGCAGATGCAGCCGTTGTTCATCTCGACGATCTGCTCGTTGCCGTCGCGAATCAGCAACTCGTTGTCGATGCCCGCTTCCCCGAACTCGTTCTCGATGACGGCAATGCGCTCACCGTGCGCTTCGTGCAGGATGCGGTTGAGCAGCGTCGTCTTGCCGCTGCCGAGAAAGCCGGTGAGGATGGTTGCGGGAAGGAGTGCGTCAGGCATCGGCGCTTGATCCTTGGGGTCGCACGGTTCGAATCAAGGCGGAACTGCGCAGCGAGTACGCCATCGCCGGGCCCGCGGAACAGTTCTGTTCACCCTTCATACTTCCCCTTTCACGCTTGGCCGCTCACGCCGCACGCGCTTCCGCAATCCCGATGAGACTATCGCGCGTGACCAACGTCTTCAGCCGCTCCTCGTCCCAGCCCTGCGTGTCCGCGGGGCGGCGCGGCAGCACCATGTAGCGCATGTCCGCATTGCTGTCCCGAACGTGGATGGCTACATGCTCGGGCAGATGCGTGCCGAACTCCGCCAGGATCCTGCGCGGCTCACGCACCGAGCGCGCGCGATAGACCTTGTTTCGATACCACGCGGGCGGCTGGCCGAGAAGCGAACGCGGATAGCACGAACAAAGCGTGCATGTGATGAGGTTATGAACCTCTTCGGTGTTCTCCACGACGACGAGTTGCGCTTCGCCGATCTTGATGCCGAGTTGCTCTGCGGCTTCCGAGCCGCTCCGGATCAGATCCGCCTTGAACATCGGA
>JBIKKL010000010.1:0-23447 GCA_044360365.1 Burkholderiales bacterium
TTCTCGTCATTCACGTAGCGGTTGTTCGGCGCGGCAAGGATCAGACCGAATCCATCGGGGTAGCCCGCGTCGGCTAGCAGTTTGCGCGCGGCCTGCGGGTCGTACGCCGGCACCTTCAGCGAGGGATCGTACGCAAACACGGGGGGCGCCACGAGATTGCTCGCCGGCAAGGCCATCGATTCCATCACCCGTTCGACGATGGCCTTGCGATCGATGGCGAGCGACAAGGCCGCACGCACGCGCGGATCGCGCAGCGGATTGCGATCGAGCGGTTTTCCGGCACGATCCGTCATGCCGGGCGCGATATCGCGGTATTGATCGAGATGCAAGAAGAGCGTGCGCCACGAAACCTTGCGCTCGACACGCAGACGATTGTCGCGCGCCACCCGGGCCGCGTCGGTCGTCGGGACGTTCTCGATCGCATCCACGTCGTTCGACAGCAACGCAGCCAGCCGAGCGGAATCCTGCGGCAGAATACGCAACGTGACGCGCTCCCAGCGCGGCTTGTCGCCCCAGTAGGCCTCGTTGCGCACGAGTTCGATCCGATCGCTGCGTGCGAAGGACTGCAGCTTGAAGGGGCCGGTGCCGATCACGGCGCGTCCGGCGTTGAAGTCGTCGGTGCTCGCGGTGCCGATCGACCGCGGGACGATGAAAATGGAATTTAGGTCACGCGGCAGCACAGCGTGCGGCGTTGCGGTCTTGAAGCGGATCGTATGCGCATCGACGATCTGGATACCCGTGATTGCGCGCACGAAACTTCCGAACTGCCCGCCTTTCTGTGCCAACTCGGCGGCGCGCTTGATCGAGAACTCGACGTCGCGGGCATCGAACGCCGAGCCGTCATGAAAGCGCACGTCCTTGCGCAGCGTGAATTCCCAAGTCGTGTCATCGATCACTTTCCATGCCGTGGCGAGGCCGGGAACAAGTCGCGTATCGGCATCGACATTTGCCAGCGCATCGAATACGTGCCAGCCCACGGCATTGTTGGGCGCAATGTTCGCGAAGTGCGGGTCGATGGAGGTCACGTCGGCGCCCATGCCGATACGCAGATGACGTTCACCTTCGGCGGCGTGCACCGATGTGCCGAAAGTAGTCATCAGAACCGCGAGCATTGCGCCGATCGCGATGCCCACGACGTGGCGATACGCGGACTGGATATCGGAAGGCAGGTTCGGTTTTCTCATTCGGTGTCACCCCGTAGCGCTTGCAAGGACGGTCGAGTCTAGCAGCCTGTCGGCCGCGCCGCCGCATTGCCGGTGTATCATCGTCGGGGTTTGAATACTCCGCGGTGACATCATGGTCGAATGGCAGTTTCCGTACACCTCCCAGCGCAGCCCGGTGCTCGCATCGAATATCGTGGCGACTTCGCAGCCGCTCGCCGCACAGGCGGGCCTTCGCATGCTGCTCAAAGGCGGCAACGCCGCTGATGCTGCGCTGGCCGCGGCGATCACACTGACCGTTGTCGAGCCGACCAGCAACGGCATCGGCAGCGACGCGTTCGCTCTCATCTGGCACGGGAACAAGCTCCACGGATTGAATGCCTCCGGGCGCTCGCCGGCGGCATGGAGCCCCCAGCGCTTCGCCGGTCGGGAAAGCATGCCGAACCGCGGTTGGGACTCGGTGACCGTACCGGGTTGCGTATCGGCCTGGCGCGCGGTGTCCGAAAAATTCGGCAAGCTGCCGTTTGCAGATCTCTTCGAACCTGCGATCAAGTACGCTGCCGACGGCTATCTCCTTACGCCCACCATCGCCCGACTGTGGGCCAAGCAGGCGCCCGAACTCCAGGACCAACCTGGATTTCGCGAGGCCTTCATGCCCCGCGGACGCGCACCGGCCCCCGGTGAGTTGTTCCGCCATCCCGAACAGGCCAAGACATTGCAGCGTATCGCCGAAACCAAGGGCGATGCCTTCTATCGCGGTGAACTGGCCGAAGCCCTGGTCGCGCACGGCAAGGCCAACGGCGGGGTCATGTCGATGGACGATCTCGCCGCGCACCGATGCGACTGGGTCGAGCCCATCGGCATCGACTATCGCGGCTACACCGTTCACGAAATTCCGCCGAACGGTCAGGGCATCGCCTGCCTGATGACGCTCGGCATGCTAGAGAACTTCGACATGGCGAGCCTGCCGCCGGAGTCGGCCGAAAGCCTGCACCTGCAGATCGAAGCGATGAAGCTCGCCTTCGCCGACGCCCACGAGCACATCGCGGATCCAGAGCACATGCGCGTCACGTCCGCCCAACTGCTCGACAAGAGCTATCTCAAGGAACGCGCAAAGCTCATCGATCGTTCGCAGGCAGCGAAACCGAAGTTCGGCACGCCGCGAGGCGGCACGGTGTATCTGACCGCTGCCGACGCCGACGGCATGATGGTATCGTTCATCCAGTCGAACTACGCCGGTTTCGGCTCGGGCGTCGTCGTCCCGGGCACGGGCATCAGCCTGCAGAACCGCGGCTACGGCTTCAAGCTCGCCGAGGGCCATGTCAATCAGGTCGGTCCGCGCAAGCGGCCTTTCCACACCATCATTCCCGCATTCATGACGCGCAACAACCAGCCCGTCATGGGCTTCGGCGTCATGGGCGGCTTCATGCAGGCGCAAGGTCACACGCAGATGACCCTGCGCCATGTGGATCACCACCAGAACCCGCAGGCGATGATCGACGCACCGCGCTGGCGGGTCGAAGACGGGCCCGTCGTGCACATCGAGGAAGCGATGCCGGGCGCAGCCGTCGAGTCTCTGCGTGGTCTGGGTCACCGCATCGTCTCGGCCGACCGCTTCAGCACCGACTTCGGCCGCTCGCAGATCATACTCAAGACCGAGGGCGGGTACATCGCCGGCTCGGAGTGGCGGACGGACGGGCAGGCGGTCGGGTTCTGAGTTGGGAAAGCCGGTCGGGCCGGCTGATTGAAGTGTGAAAGGTGAAAAGTGAAGGCCGAGCGAGCGCTCGGCTACCGTCCACGCGCAACGCGCACATCACCGAACGCCCAAGCCATCGATTCACAGCGTAACCAGGGTCCCGCAGGGATCCTGGTTAGCGTCACCGCTCACCGTTCACCGTTCACTGATCGCGCCAGGCGCGATCAGTGATGATGCCCTCCCGGCCCATGCACATGCCCGTGCTGGATCTCCTCGCGGGTGGCGCGACGCACCGACATCACCGTGCAATTGAAATCCAGGATCTTCCCTGCATAGGGGTGATTACCGTCGACTTCGACGTTTTCGTCGTCGATGGCCGTGATCGTGAAGACGTGGGTATGCCCGGACTCGGCACCTCGCCCTTCGAACCGCTGCCCTACTTCGACCTCCTTTGGAAAGGCCGTACGCGGCTCCGAGCGCTTCAATTCGGCATCGTACACACCGAAGCCGTCTTCCGGCTCCAACCTTACGGCCACGGCAGCGCCAGCCTCCAGACCGTCGAGCTTTTCTTCCACGGCATCGAACATGCCGGAGTATCCGCCATGAAGGTACTCGATGGGGTCTTCGCTCTTTTCGAGCACCGTACCGTCGGCCTCGCACAACTCGAACATCAATTCCACTACCGTGTCTTTTTCGATCTTCAACGAAGCCTCGCTCATTCAATGATTCAGTGCAGTTTTCGCACCAGTCCGAGAACCTCCGCGGCGTGCCCGATGGCCTTAACGCCATAGAGCGTATGCTGCAGAACGCCGCTGCGGTCGATGATGAATGTCGACCGCAGGATCCCCTGCCGCACCACGCCTTCGATTTCCCTTGTCTGCAGCACGCCGTACTGCACGCAAACTTCCGCATCGACGTCCGACAACAACCGCACCGAAAGCCCATGCTTGTCACGAAACTCGCCGTGCGCCAGACAGTCATCACGGCTGACCCCGAGGACAACGGCCCCTGCGTCGACGAATTCGTTCTCGTGATCGGAGAAGTCGATCGCCTCGCGTGTACATCCCGGCGCGCCGTCCTTCGGATAGAAGTAAAGCACGACGCAATGTTTGCCGTGAAAATCCCGGAGCGCCACCATCTCCATATCGGCATCCGGAAGTGTGAACTCGGGTGCTGGATCCCCTGCCTTCAGCATGCGCCACCCCTCGTCTGGCTTCGCGAGTTGCGGGCAAGTATAAACCGATTTCCTTGAGTGCCATCCAGCCCGAAGCCCCCGACGCCATGCTGGCTATAATCCAACCGCGATGAACAATCCCGTCCTCGGTTCGTTGAGCGCCGCCCAATTCCTTCGCCGCCATTGGCAGAAGCGGCCGTTGCTCATTCGCGGTGCCGTTGCAGATGTTCGCGACCGATTCAGTGCCGACCAGATGCGGCGCCTCGCATGCAGCGATGAAGTCGAATCGCGCCTCGTCACCCATTCCCGCGGCAAGTGGGATCTCGCGCACGGTCCGTTTACGCGACAGCGACTCAAGCAGCCGGGCGCCCGGCACTGGTCGCTGCTCGTGCAAGGGGTGGATACGCAACTCGACAGTGCGCGCGACCTGCTCGACCGATTCAACTTCGTCCCCTACGCTCGGTTGGACGACGTCATGTTGAGCCTGGCCCCCCCCGGCGGGGGCGTCGGCCCGCACTTCGACTCGTACGATGTATTCCTGCTGCAAGTGCACGGCACCCGTCGCTGGCGCATAGGCCCCCAGCGCGATCTCACCCTCATCGATGCGCCCTTGCGCATTCTGAAGCGCTTCGTGCCGCAACAGGATTTCGTCGTCGAGCCTGGCGACCTCCTCTATCTCCCGCCGCAGATTGCTCACGACGGCGTCGCGCTGACCGAGTGCATTACCTGTTCGATCGGGTTTCGCGCGCCCGAACGGCAGGAACTCGCCGAAGCCTTTTTGCAGTGGCTGTCCGAAGCGCTGCATCTCGATGGCCGCTATGCCGATCCGGCACTGAAGGCTTCCAGGCACCCGGCATCGATCGACACCTCGATGGTCCGGCAGGTCGGCAAGATGCTCACCGGCATACGCTGGAACGAATCCCTGGTTGCGCGCTTCCTGGGCGAGTACCTCACCGAACCCAAATCGAACGTCTGGTTCGCTCCTCCCGACGACGCGCTCGGGATCGATCAGTTCAAGCGCCATGCCAAACGCATCGGCGTTCGCCTTCACCGCAAGACGCGCATGCTCTATCGCGACGACAATCTGTTCGTCAACGGCGAATCGCTGCAAGTTCCGAAGAGCGTGCAGCCCGAAGTCCGCCAACTGGCCGATGCACGATGCTTGAAAAGCATCACGACCCGCTCGACATGGTGGACGAAGACGCTGCATGATTGGTACTGTGCCGGCTATGTCGAGTTCGACCAGCGATAACGCCGGTTCGGCGGGCAGCAACGAACTGCGCAAGGAGCAGGCGTTCACGGGACTGCGCGACTACGAAGCCGCACTGGATCGGGTCATCGGTTTGGCGCTTGGCCGCATACGCATCTTTGATCGCAGGCTCACGACGGGATTCAATCAGGCCGAACGCATCGAAGCGCTGGGCGAGTTTCTGCGCACCAACCGCGCAAACTGCGTTTCAATCGTCGTGCACGAACCCGACCGCATACGCACCGATTGCCCGCGTCTGGTGAGCCTGCAACGGCAACACGCCCACGCTATCCGGATTCACCGCACGCTCGCCCCCGCACGCAGCGTGTACGATCCCTTCTGCGTCGCAGACGGCAGTCACTATGCGCGCCGGTTCCATTTCGACACCCTGCGCGGCACCCTCGTACTGAACGATGCCGACGGCGCCTCGCAACTCGTTCGTCGCTTCGACGAGATCTGGGAAGTCTCGCAAACTGCTGTTACGGCTACAACACTTGGCCTTTAGTTTCAATGCTGAACGCGTCGCTGGATTGATTGACACAGCGCTCGGCATGGTAGACTACAACGATCGGTCGACTGGGTCCCGTTATTTCAGACGACCGTGTTCTTCACCCGTCAACGCCAAGCAAAGGAAAAATGATGAACCGCTCTCTGCTCGCCGCTGCAGTCCTGGCGCTTTTCGTCGCCGGCTGCGGTGATAAGCCGGCCGACAAGCCTGCTGCCGCTCCCGCACCTGCCACTGAACCCGCGCCCGCCCCGGCTCCGGCCCCCGCACCCGACGCCAAGCCCGCTGACGGCGCTGCGCCTGCACCCGCCGATGGCGCCGCACCTGCCAGCGATGCCAAGCCTGCTGACGCAGCCGCCCCCGCCGGCGCACCCGCTGCTCCTGGCGCAGTCGATCAAGCCAAGGACATGGCAAAGGAAGCCGCGGACAAGGCCAAGGACGCTGCGAAGGACATGGCCAAGGACGTCATGAAGAAGTAATTCTTCGCGAGCTGTTCAACAAAAAGCCGGCCTCACCGCCGGCTTTTTGTTTGATCCGTGCCCACGAAAAATCGGCCTACAGATCGATCCAGGCGATTCCTTCGTCCTGATGCGCGACCAGGACGTCCTCCGGCGCGCTGCCCAGCGCCGAGGCAATGACGGCGCGTGCCAACCCAGGGGTATTGTTCGCTTCGGAGAGATGGGCCGCCACCACATGTTTTAGACGGCTTCGGTCCAATCGCGACAACAGGTCAGCTGCATCCTCGTTGCGCATGTGTCCGAAGCGCGAACCGATTCGGTTCTTGAGCGATGGCGGATAGGGGCCCTCCCGGAGCATGCGTTCGTCGTAGTTACATTCGAGCATCAACGCCGAACAGCCGGATAGCATTTGCACTATGTGGGGCGTCGACACCCCTACATCGGTGAGAACGCCCAGGCGATGGGTGCCATCGTCGAACACCATCTGGGCGGGTTCTCTCGCATCATGCGGCACCGGGAACGGATCGAGCTTCAGACCACGGATTTCGAACGCGGCATGGGGATCGAAACACTCCACCCGTACCCTGTCGAACTTGGCCCCCATCGCGGCTTTGGTGCCGCAGGTCGCATAGACGGGAATTCCCATCCGCGCGGCGAAGCGGGCAACGCCGCCGACATGGTCGTCGTGTTCGTGCGTCACCAGAATAGCGTCGACATCTTCCGGGGCCAACCCGATGCGCCCGAGGCGCTCGATCGTCTGCTTGATCGGAAACCCGCAATCGAGCATCACACAGGCGTCGCCGGCTTCGACGATCAGCGCATTGCCGCGACTACCGCTGCCGAGCGATGCGAACCTCATCGCCCAACCACAGGGGACTGAAGACTCGAAGAGCAGGTGGTACTGGAACTTCGCGGTGTCGGAAACGCCCGGCGGCCAGGCGCCTGGACGATCATTTGAGCTGTTCGAAGAGCAGCGACAAGATGCGGTGGGCAGTATCGGATCGCTCCGGCTTGCCTTCCTTGTCGAGCACATTGACCTCGGACGTGGCTGCCCGACCACCGTCCGTGACGGCGATTCGAAACTGGGCATTGCGATCCTTGGGATCGGGGGTACTGCGCCAAAAGGCAAGCTTGGACAACATGCCCGTGGGCGCCTTGCTCTTCGCGTCCGCGTCGGGATCGACGTAGCGCACGAAATAGAGGCCTTTGGAGCGATCGCGATCCTCGACCGTGAACCCCACCCGATCCAGGGCCAGCCCGACCCGCCGCCACGCGCGATCGAACTGATCGTCCACCGCAAGTTTCCCGACGCCATCCGTGCTACGCGTCAGGCGCGCGCGCGGCTGTCCCGCTGATCGCTGCAGTTCGGCCTTCGCCCGCTCCTCCTGGACGCCGACGCGGACCATCAATCGTCGGAGCATCTCGGCTTCCAGATCCGGATCCGCCGGCCGGGGTTGCCAGACCGTTCGCTTGCTATCGCCGGTGGAGTTCTCGTACACCTCGATCATGCCGCGGTGGCTGACATAGATTTCGGTGGTCCCACCCGAAGTACCGCGTTCCATCCGGGTACGGAACTTGTCGCGTTCCGACGTCGAACTCACGCTGCCGAACAGCTTGGACAAACCGTCTCGCAGGATGCCGTCGCTGAATTGCGCGCGATTCTCGGCCCAGTCCGTCTCCATCACGCCGGTGTCCGGCGTATCGATGTTGACCACGAACCCCATTTCCTGCCAGAAGGCCTTCACGGTGGGCCACATCTGTTCCGGTGTTCCGTTGACCACCAGCCACCGCTGGGTTCCGGCCCGCTCGATACGAGCGTCGGACACGGCTGGAAGCACACCCGTACTGCCTGGAGCAGGCTTCGCTGCACGATCCTTGGTGTAAGACGAGTACGTCGCGGTCCCGGAAGGATTCACGTCGGGGACGACATAGCGATCGTCGACACTCGGCCGAGCGAGATCGGGAGGAATCTCGAGCGGCGGCAATCGGCTCGCGCTGGCGCTCTTGTAGTCGATCTTCCTCGAATCCG
Source organism: Burkholderiales bacterium (assembly GCA_044360365.1). Lineage (GTDB taxonomy): Bacteria > Pseudomonadota > Gammaproteobacteria > Burkholderiales > WYBJ01 > WYBJ01. Next base: position 8,272 of record JBIKKL010000010.1, read on the forward strand.
CCAAGCCCTGGATCGTGGAACACCCGGTAGTCGCCAGAACAGCGACAGCGACGTAAGCGGCAGCGATAGATTTCATGGGCGAAGGAATTAACTGCGTTCGGTGAAGCCTAGTCAGACGGCGGGTCAACCCGCGAGTTCCGCGTGCCGCATCGCTGTGCGCAGCAGATCATGATGCTGTGGCGACAGTTTCGTCAGCGGCAGACGAATACCGCCCTCGACGAGCCCCATCTGCTCCGCCACCCATTTCACGGGCGTCGGATTGGGTTCGACGAACAGCGATTTGTGCAGCGGCATCAGCTTGTTGTTCAGTTCGCGGGCGCGATGCGTGTCGCCTGCAATGGCAGCGACACACATCTCATGCATGAGACGGGGGGCCACGTTGGCCGTCACGGATATCACGCCATGGCCGCCGACGAGCATCAGCGGCAGTGCGGTTCCATCGTCGCCGCTATAGACCGCGAAATCCGCAGGGGCGAGGCGCAGCAGGTCCACACCGCGCTCGAGATTCCCGGTCGCATCCTTCACGCCGATGATGTTGGGAATTTTTGCCAGACGCAGCAGCGTATCGTTGGAAAGATCCGCAACGGTACGGCCCGGGACGTTGTAGACGATCTGTGGCAAGTCGACTGCCTCGACGATGGCCTTGAAATGCTGATACATCCCTTCCTGCGTCGGCTTGTTGTAATACGGCACGACGGACAACCCCATGTCGGCACCGGCTTCCTTCGCGTACGCAGACAGTTCGATCGCCTCTCGGGTCGAGTTCGCCCCGGTGCCGGCGATCACCGGCTTGCGCCCGTCGACGTGGTCGATCGCGGTCTTGATGAGGAGTCGGTGCTCGTCCCAATCGACGGTCGGCGACTCGCCGGTCGTGCCGACGATGATGAAGCCGTCGGTGCCTTCCTTCAGGTGGAAATCAATGAGGCGCCTGAACCTGGCCAGATCCAGACTGCCGTCTTCGTGCATGGGGGTGATGATTGCGACCAGGCTGCCGGTGAGCATGAGGGCCCTCGTCTCGTAGAAGCACCTATTCTAGCGCAACGTTTTGGTGGGCGGGATGCGGTTGCGGAGATCGCGAACCGATCCACGCAGCGCACCCGTTCCATCGCAGTCAGCAGTCGTCGTTCGGCTCGCGCTGCGCACAGATCCGCTGCACCATCGCCGGCTTTGGTTCGTCGATCTGCAGGTCCTCGTAGGCGATCACCCGCAGTTTTCCGCGGACGGCTTCGAGCAACTCGCCGTGCCGCAGCAGAAACGCCGGATTCGAGGGGCGACCAAAGCGCTCGTTGCCCTGCGCGAACGTTTCGTAGAGAAGTATGCCCCCGGGCGCAACCGCATCCACGAGAGCCGGCAGCAACGGCCGATGCAGATAGTTGGTCACAACGATTGCCGCGAATGCCTCGCCCGTGCAGGGCCAGGGCCCGTCCTCGATATCGGCCTGGATGGGCTCGATGCCAGACCATCCTGCAAGTGCAGCGATTGCGCCGGCGTCGCGATCGACTGCCGTCACGGCATGGCCAAGCTGCGCGAAATACCGGGCATGACGCCCGCCACCGCAGGCGACGTCGAGTACGGTGCCTGCATGAGGAACGAGATGGCGCCATCGAACGACCCACGCCGACGGCGGCACATCGGGCGATAGACTTGCGTGCACAAAGGGTTCGGGCATCTGCAGACCGCAGGCAAGAGAAATGCATGATGCAACGGCGAGAACACCGGCTCGCATCGCACCGACTGGCTATTATAGACATCGACTCGCCCGCGTCCCTCGCCATCCCCTGACTTCACTGCCGGTTGCACAATGACAGACCTCGTTCCTTTACTGCGTACCGCCTACACGCTCCTCTGGACGATCGTCGCCGCATGGTCGCCATTCGCAGCGCACGCGGCCTCGAGTCCTGGCGCGGCCGACTTCCAGTCCTGCCTCGCGCAGGTTCGCGCGGAGGCCGCCAAGGCGGGCGTCACGGCCAAAACAATCGAAGCCTCGCTGACCGGCGTGGAACCTGACCAAAGCGTGCTGGATGCCCAGGACTTCCAACCGGAATTCAGAACCCCGATCTGGGACTACCTCGCCGGCCTCGTCGACGATCGCCGGATCGCCGACGGACAGAGCCGATTGCAGGAATGGACAAGCGTCCTCGCCGCAGCGGAAGAAAAATACGGGATCGACCGCCACACCATCGTCGCCGTCTGGGGCGTGGAATCCGATTACGGCCGTGTCATGGGCACGCGATCACTCGTGCGCTCCCTGGCGACCGTCTCATGCGCAGGATCGCGCCAGCGCTTCTTCCGCAGCGAACTCGTCGCGACCTTGCGCATCATCGACAGCGGGGACTTCGCGCCCGAGGCGCTCGTCGGATCCTGGGCCGGCGCATTCGGTCAAACGCAGTTCATGCCCTCCACCTTCCTGCGCATCGCAGTCGATTTCGATGGCGATGGCCGACGGGACATCGTCGGCAATGTCGCCGATGCGCTCGGCTCGACGGCGAATTACCTCAGACGCGCAGGCTGGGTGAAAGATGCGCCCTGGGGCTACGAGGTCAAGCTGCCCAGCGGGTACAGCGGTCCGTCCGGACGGCGCAACAAGCAGCCGCTGTCGCAGTGGACGGCACTCGGGATCAAGCGCATCGACGGCCGCCCCCTCGATGGCCCCGGCCCTGCCGGACTCCTCATTCCTGCCGGAGCCAGCGGTCCGGCCTTCATGGTGTTCAAGAACTTCGACGCGATCTATTCGTACAACGCGGCAGAATCCTACGCGCTCGCCATCGCACATCTCGCCGACCGCCTGCGCGGGACAAACCCGATCGTCACGCCGTGGCCGACGGACGACCGTGGCTTGTCTCGCGCCGAGCGCAGGGAAGTGCAGGAACTCCTGATCCAGCTCGGGTACGACATCGGCGGCGCCGACGGCATGATCGGCGCAAAAACGAGAGCGGCCATACGCGAATTCATGGGCTCCCGCGGCACGGCCACCGAAGGCCGCGCTGGAGGACGCGTGCTCGATACCCTTCGAACTGCGGTCAAGACGAACGAAAAGCCGCGTTGAGGCAGACCACGCTCAAGTGATCGATCAGGTTGTTGCCGCTGTCTGCCCCATCATTCGCCGCAGTTCCGGCAGACAGGAACCGCAGTCGGTTCCGCAGCGCAACTCACGTTGCAGCGCATCCAGATCGCCGCCACGACCGATGCATTCCAGTATCGGCGTTGCGCCGACACCGTGGCAATTGCACACGATGCGACCGGTCGCCGGCAACGCCGTCGCCAGTGGCGGCGCCGAGAACGGGCCGAGCATCCAGCGTCTCGACACCGAAGCGGGCCGACCCTCGGTCAGCGTGTCGGCCAGCCAATCCGACGCGCTCACCTCGCCGGCCAACCGAAAGCCGAGCAAGCGGTCGCCCTCGACCCATGCGCGCTTCGAGATGCCGCGGCGGCGATCTTCGTAGAGCGAGCATCGCTCGCTGACGAGATCGAGCGCGACGTCGAGCGCATCCATCTGCGACGCGCTCAGCGGTTCGCGATGGGCGACGCGCAGTGTCGCCGCAGCCTCGCGACGTCCCGTAAGGCTCACATACGCGTAGTCGAAATCCCGCAGCAGCGGTCGCAATGCCTGGATCCACCTCAACGCCTGCTCGTCGCCTTCGACTTCCGGTGGCGCACGGCGCAATGCGACGACTTTCCACGGCAGGACACACAACTCGACCTGTACCGCGGCATGCTTGAGTTCCGGCTGCTTCGAATAGGGATCGAAGGCGGACAGGCACAGCGCATTGACGCCCGCATGCGAGAGGTGGCTCGCCCCGAAGTGCATCGGCACGAACACCTGTCCCCGCTGCATGTCGAAGGACGGCTCGACGCGCAGCACGATGCTGCCGCGTCGTGAACGTATCCGCGCGTAGGCGCCCGGACTCAGGTCGCGGCGCGCCATGTCATCCGGATGCATGGTCAGCATCGGTTCCGGCACATGCCCAAAGGCGCGCGCAGTCCTGCCCGTACGACTCATGCCATGCCACTGATCGCGCAGCCTGCCGGTGGTCATCCGCAGGGGATAGCGCGCATCGATGTTCTCGGCAGTCGTGCGCATGTCGATCTGCACGAACCGTGCACGACCGCTCACGGTCGGAAAGCGGCCATCGGTGTAAAGCCGTGTTGTGCCCTTGCCGTCGCGATACGGCCACTGCTGCGGACCGTCGCGATCGAGCACCGTGTAGTCGAGTTCAGCGATGTCGAGATCGCGGCCACGAGTGCTCTGCGCATGTTCGCGGAAAATCGCCTCGGGGGTCCGGTAGGGAAACAGCGTCGCTGCGTCCTTGCCCAGGCGCCGACCCAGCGCAAGCGCGAAGTCGCATGCGATACGCCAGTCCGGACGCGCCTCCCCAGGCGGCTCGACGGCCCGATGGACGCGCGTGATGCATCGCTCGGAGTTCGTCACGGTACCGTCCTTCTCGCCCCAGCTCGCCGCTGGCAAGAGCAGGTCGGCGAAAGGCGCGGTTTCCGTGGTCGAGAATGCGTCCTGCAGCACGACGAACTCGGCACGCGCCAATGCCGATTGCACGCGCGCAAGATGCGGCAACGATTGCGCGGGATTCGTGCAAGCGATCCACACCGCCTTGACGGCGCCGCTTTCGAGCGCGTCGAACAATTCCACGGCGGTTCTACCGGGATGTTCGGGCACGGCGTCGACGCCCCAGAAGTTCGCGACCCAGGCGCGATCCGCCGCATTTCCCAGGTCTCGATGTGCGGTCAACAGATTCGCCATCCCGCCGACCTCGCGCCCTCCCATCGCATTGGGCTGACCTGTCAGCGACAACGGCCCGGCCCCGGGACGACCGATCTGTCCGGTCGCCAGATGCAGATGCACGATCGCGGCTGTGTTGTGAGTGCCGTGCGTCGACTGATTGAGGCCCTGGCACCACATGGACAGCGCCGACCCGGCTGCTCCGAACCAGCGCGCTGCGGTGACGATATCGCCCACGGGCACACCGCATAGCTGGCTGGCGAGCGCCGGCGTCATCTCGCTCACGACGCTGCGAAGTTCGTCGAAGCCTTCGGTATGAGCACGAATGAACTCGCGATCGATTCGGTCCTCCCAGATCAACACATGCAGGATCGCATTGAGCAGGACGAGGTCCGTGCCGGGCGCGACGGCCAAGTGCAGATCGGCACTTGCGGCCGTATCGGTCCTGCGCGGATCCACGACGATGACGCGCAGTTCGGGTTTGCGGGCCTTGGCGGCCTCGATCCGTCGATGAAGGACCGGATGCGCATACGCGGGATTCGCCCCCCAGATGAGCAGGCAATCCGCGTGGTCGATGTCGTCGTAGCAGGCCGGCGGCGCGTCGGCCCCGAGCGTCTGCTTGTAGCCCGCCACGGCGGACGACATGCACAGGCGCGAATTGCTGTCGACGTTGTTGGTGCCGATCAGCCCCTTCGCAAGCTTGTTGAAGACGTAGTAGTCCTCCGTCAGCAGTTGTCCGGAGATGTAGAACGCAACCGCATCGGGGCCGTGCGCACGAATGATGCCAGCGAAGCGCTCCGCGGCGTGCTCGAGCGCATCGCCCCAGCCGACGCGCTGTCGCGCCGATGTGCGCTGGTGCCGCAGTTCCGGATGAAGCACACGCCCGGCCAGTGTGGTCGTCTCGTGCAGCGTCGCACCCTTGCTGCATAGCTTGCCGTGGTTTGCCGGATGATCGGGATCGCCGCGTACACCGACGATCCGGCCGCCATGGTGTTGAATGATCACCCCGCAGCCCACCCCGCAATAGCAGCAGGTGGATCGGGTTTCTGTGATGGGTGCGCGTTCCATGGCGATCAGCTGCCCGCGTCGAATGCGATCCGCAGAGGATCGATATCGAGCGCGATCTCAGATTTCGAGCAGCACATGGCCTTGCTCGAGCCTGACCGGGTAAGCCCGTGTACAGCCGACATCCGGCGCGAGTGATTCCCCGCTCGCCAGATCGATCTTCCAGTTGTGAAGGGGGCAGGTCACGCTGCGTCCGTGCACGATCCCCTGCGACAGCGGCCCCCCCTTGTGAGGACACCGATCGAGGAGCGCGAAGACCTCGTCCTCCGCGCTTCGAAACACCGATATGTCGCGCTCGCCGGCACGAATCACGCGAGCACCCAGCACAGGAATCTCATCGAGCGTGCAAACGCGCATCCACTCAGCCACGGCTCACCTCCGGTACCTTGGGCACAGGGACTTCGACGATCTGAAACTCCCGCCGCATGCTCGCCGGCGCTGCGTTGGCCGCACGCTCGGCCCAGGGATCCGCATAGCCCTGCAAGGCGAAGCCAAGCCGCTGCGCGAGTTCGGTACGCCGTGCTCCGTCCGTCACCACCTGCTTCTTGACGTAGTCGAGCCCGACGCGCGCCACGTAGTGCACCGTACGCTCGAGGTAGTAGCCCTCCTCCCGATACAACTGCAGGAAAGCAGCGGTGTACTCCTTCACCTCTTCCCGCGTCGTCACTTTGCAGAGGAACTGCGCCACTTCGGTCTTGATGCCGCCATTGCCTGCAACGTAGAGTTCCCATGCTCCTTCGAGGCCGATGACGCCGACGTCCTTGATGCCGGCTTCGGCGCAGTTTCGCGGGCAACCCGATACGGCCAGCTTGACCTTGTGCGGCGACCACATGCCGAAGAGCATGCGCTCGAGATCGGCGCCCATCGACATCGAGGCTTGCGTGCCGAAGCGACAATGTTCCGAGCCCACGCACGTCTTCACCGTGCGCAACGACTTGCCATAGGCGTGACCGGAGACGAGCCCGGCCGTACCGAGATCGGCCCAGATCCTGGGCAGATCGTCCTTGCGCACGCCCAGCAGATCGATGCGCTGACCACCGGTGACCTTCACGGTGGGGATCGCATACTTCTCCGCGACATCTGCAATCGCGCGCAGCTCCTTCGGGTTAGTGATGCCTCCCCACATCCTCGGCACGACCGAGTACGTACCATCCTTCTGGATGTTTGCATGGGCCCGTTCGTTGATGAAGCGGCTCTGCGGATCGTCCTTAGCCTCGTGCGGCCACGTCGAGACCAGGTAATAGTTGATTGCGGGTCGGCAGCTCGCGCAACCGTTCGGCGTCCGCCACTCCAGTGCGCGCATGGCGGTGGGAATGTCGAGCCATTTGTTGTCACTAATCGCCTTGCGCACCGCCCCATGCGAAAGCTCCGTACAACCGCACATCGCCTTGTCCTTGGAATTCGCCGGCTGATAGGCGCCGCCGATGGTCGATGCGAGGATCTGCTCGACCAGCCCGGTGCACGAGCCGCACGAACTCGATGCCTTCGTGTGTTTGCGCACGTCTTCGAGGCTGAAGAGGCCGTTCTCCTTGATCGCCTTGACGATCGTCCCTTTGCACACGCCGTTGCAGCCGCACACCTGTTCCTGATCCGGCATGGCCGCCGCACGGCTCGCCCCTTGATGCCCTGCGTCGCCGAGATTGCCCTGACCGAACATGAGGTGATCACGGATCTCCCGCACATCCTGGCGATCCTTCATGAGCTGGAGGTACCAGGAGCTGTCCACGGTATCGCCGTAGAGCACGCTGCCGACGATCTTGTCGTCCTTGAGCACGAGCTTCTTGTAGACACCGCCGTTCGGGTCGTTGAGCGTGATCTCTTCGGTTGCGTCGCCACCGATGAAATCCCCGGCGGAGAATACGTCGATCCCGGTGACCTTGAGCTTGGTCGACACCAGCGATCCGCCGTAGCGACCGATGCCGAAGTGGGCAAGATGCGTCGCACACACCTTCGCCTGCTCGAACAAGGGTGCGACGAGTCCGTAGGCGGTCCCGCGATGCTCGGCGCATTCACCTACGGCATAGATGCGAGGATCGAAGGTCTGCAGGGTGTCGTTCACCACGACGCCCCGGTTGCAGTGCAATCCGGCGCTCTTGGCGAGATCGATGTTGGGACGAATGCCGGCCGCCATCACGACCAGATCCGCGGGAATCGTCTCGCCGTCCTTGAACGCCACGGCACCGACGCGCCCGGACTTTCCGGCCAACAGGCATTCGGTCTGCTTCTGCAGCAGAAACTTCAATCCCTTTTGTTCGAGGGACCGCTGCAACATGCCGGCGGCAACCCGATCGAGCTGGCGCTCCATGATCCAGGGCATCAGATGCACGACGGTCACCTTCATGCCGCGCGAGGCCAGTCCGTTGGCTGCTTCCAGACCGAGCAATCCGGCGCCGATGACCACGGCATGGCGATGCTCCGAGGCCGCGGCGATCATGGCTTCAGTGTCGGCGATGTCCCGATAGCTGATCACGCCGGGCAGATCGTTGCCAGGCACGGGGAGAACGAAGGGATTGGAACCCGTTGCCAGCAGCAGCCGGTCGTACGCCGCTTCCTTACCGTCGGCCGTAATCACCTTGCGACGCGTGCGATCGATGCGTTCGACGCGACTGCCGGCATGCAGCGAAATGCCGTGGCCCTCGTACCACGCCAGATCGTTGAGAATGATGTCCTGAACGGTCAGTTCACCCGCGAGCACCGGCGAGAGCAGTATGCGGTTGTAGTTCGGATGGGGTTCGGCGCCGAATACGGTGATTCGGTACAGATCCGGAGCAATCTTGAGCAGTTCCTCCAGCGTGCGGCATCCGGCCATGCCGTTGCCGATCATCACGAGATGCGCGCGCTTCATGCTCTCAACTCCTCGAAACCGTTGCCTGCGTGTGCGTCGAATTCGCAATCGCCATCAGCTTGCCGCGACATGACATTCACCACGTCGCCCACCACGATCAGCGCCGGCGCGTTCAGGCCTCGGCGCCGCGTCGCGTCGGCGATGGATGCGAGCGTGCCGAGCACACGCGTCTCGTTCGGCAACGTGCCATGCGCAACCACCGCTGCCGGCGTGTGCGCGGCCATGCCGGCAGCAATCAGGGACGAAGTGATCGCCTCGATTCGCTTCAGCCCCATGTAGATCACCAGCGTCGCCCCGGAGATCACGAGCCGCGACCAATCGAGGTCGTCGTCGTTCGCTGCGTGTCCGGTCACGAGCGTAACGGCACGCGCCAGGCTTCGATGCGTCACTGGGATTCCGGCAAGTGCCGGCACCGAAAGCCCCGCCGTAAGGCCGGGTACGATCTCGACCTCGATCCCGTGACGAGACAGAAAATCGATCTCTTCGGCACCACGGCCGAACACGAACGGATCGCCGCCCTTGAGGCGAACGACGGTTCGCCCTTGCCGGGCACATCGCAGCATGAGGCGATTGATGAAAGACTGAGGCGTGCTGCGACATCCGCCGCGCTTTCCCACCTCGATCACTCGGGCGTGCGGGCAATGCTCGCGCAAGATTGCCCTGTCCACCAGATCGTCGATCAGAACGACGTCGGCCAGCGCAAGCCGCTTCGCTGCCCGGAGCGTAAGCAGGTCGGCCGCTCCCGGTCCTGCGCCGATCAGGTAGACCTTGCCCTGATGCAACTGCGTCATGTCCCGCCACCCCAAAAAAAAGGCGTCCAATGCCGAGGGTTTCAATCCCAGCATGGACGCCTTTGTCCAACGTCGGCCCCAGACGGACCGACACCCACCAACCCGAGAAACCACTTGAACGCTTCAACGCTGAAACGCATCAAGTCGCATCGAAGCTGAGCAATGGGCATGCCAATGCCGCACCAGGGACGCGCATCGCCTCTTGTCACAGGGAAAAGCGCGTACCGAGACCCGGATCAGCGGCTCGACGGGAAGTTCGCGCGCACCGCCCCGGTGCGGCATCATCGACGCCCGGCACCGAAACGGACGTGCCTGCGGGAGCGGGGTCTTACTCGACGCGAAAGTTCTTGAACTGCCAGGGATCCGAGGCATCGACATCCTCGGGGAAGATGGCGCCACGGTCCTGCAGGGGCGTCCAGTCGGTGTATGTCCCCACCATGGTACCGAGATAGGGTCGAGCGACTTCCATGACTCGACGGAAATCCATGTCATCGGGGTCGACGACGCCTGCACGTGGATTCTCGCAAGCCCACACCACCGCACCGAGTACGCCGGCCGCCACCTGCAGGCTGGTGGCGTTGTTGTACGGTGCATGCTGGCGCGCCTCCTCGATGGTCAGCTGCGAACCGTACCAGTAGGCGCCGCGCTTGTGTCCCATCACCAGCACGCCGAGTTCGTCCATGCCGGTCGTGATGTCGTCCAGAAGCACGCGCACGTTCGGCTGCAAACGATAGTTCCGGCCACAGAATTCGTGCAGGGAAAGGACTGCGCCGTCGCACGGGTGATAGGAGTAGTGCACGGTCGGCCGAAAGCGAACATCGCTCCCGTCCATGACGGTGTAGTAGTCGGCCATGGACACCGATTCGCCATGCGTGATCAGGAAGCCGTGAAAGCTGCCGTTGAGCGGTGTCCAGCTTCGCACGCGCACCGAAACGCCGGGACGATCCAGATAGATCGCGCAACGCGGCCCGAAGTCGTAACGCACTGCGTCGCGCGGGAAATGACGCTCATGGCCCCCCCAACCGAGTTCGCTCGGCTGGGAACCTTCACCGACGAAGCCGTCGACCGACCAGGTATTTACAAATTCGTGCTGGCGCTTCGCAGGCATGGCCTGCTGCGTATCGCGCTCGGCGATATGCACGACCTTCATGCCGATCTCTTCGGCGAGCATCGCCCAGTGCGCCTTGCTCGACGGCGTCGGCACGTTCATGCCGGTATCGCGCGCGATGTTGAGCAGTGCTTCCTTCAGGAAGTGCGAGACGAGCCCCGGATTGGCGCCATGGGTGAGCACGATCGTGCTCGACTTGCCGTACTTCGCGGCGAGTTCCATCGCCTGCACACGCAACGCATAGTTGGTGCGCACCGCGGCCGAAACGCTTTGATCCGTATATCCCCCTACCCAGGGTTCGATGCACGTATCGAGGTAGAGCACGCCGCGCTGCAGGCAATACTCCATCAGTGCGACGCTCGAGACGTCGACGGAGAGATTGAGCAGAAAGTCGTTGGGTTCGAGAACTTCGTCCAGTACCTGGCGCCAGTTCTCTCGCGTGAGGGGATTGATACGATGCGGCACGCCGTACGCGGCCGCTTCGGTGGCGCCGCGATCATCGGCCGTGATGATCAGAACACCGTCTTTGCGAATATCGAGGTGGCGCAGCAGCAAGGGCAGCGCCCCCTGACCGACCGAACCGAAACCGATGAACACCAATTTCCCCGGCAGCCGGGCGTGCTTCTTGTACTCGACCATCTCTCGATAGAGCCTCCGTAGCATGGGCGCCCACTCAGGCGCGAAGGAATACGTGGTGAACGTGCGATTTTAACAACATCACCCGCGCGCGGCAAAAAACAGGCCACACCACTTCAGGTCGCATGCGCCGAGCCTGCTCATGCGATGATGCGATCCATCGTCATGTCCGGATACGCGCAGAAAGGAACACGGAAATGGTGCAACGACATCAAGGCAGTTGTCATTGCGGCGCCGTACGTTACGAAGTGCTGGGGGAGATCACGGCAGCGAGCCAGTGCAATTGCTCGATCTGTACGAAGAAAGGAGTCGTCAACACACGCGTGACCCCGGAGAACCTGCGTATCCTGCAGGGCAAGGACGATCTCGCGCTCTATCAATTCGGCACCAACACCGCGAAACACTGGTTCTGCAAACACTGCGGCATCCAGGTATTTGCCAATCCTCGCCGCGCCCCGGACCAGTTTGCAGTGAATCTGCGTTGCCTCGACGATTTTCATCGCCTGCTGCCGATGCTCCAGGTTCGGCACTTCGACGGCCAGCATTGGGAAGAAGCCGTCGCGGCCGAGAACGCAAAGCTGCGTTCCTGACGAAAACGGCCGCCTCAGGGCGGCCGCATGTCGTATCAGGCCGGCATCAGCGCTGCCATAACAGCACCTCGTCGCCGTCGGAAACGAGCTTCGTGCCGAAGCGATCACAGAAACCCTGCAGGCGTTCGAGCGCCGCCTTCTCGTCGCTGGGCTTCGTCAGCAAAGTTTCGTTGGCATCGTTGTGTCGTACCGGGCGGAAGGCAACGCGCTGCAGTTCCTTGCCTTCATAGATCAGGCGTACGGCCTCGCCGATCCAGTCGCCGTGCTTGCGTCCGCCGTGCCCGGTGTGGAACGAGAAGTTGCCCAGACCGTAGAACACGGGTTTGCCCTTGTACATCTCCATCGGCAACGAGTAATGCGGGCCGTGGCCGATGACCACGTCCGCCCCTTCGTCGATCGCGACATGCGCGATTTCGATCATGTAGTCGAGCACGTCCTCGAACAGTCCCCAGTGATGCGAGGCCACGAGGATGTCGCACTTCGCGCGCAGCTCGCCAAGGTCTTCGCGGTAGCGCTTCAAATGCATGGGATCGGCCCATGTCACGATGAGTGGCGGCACGCCCGGACGATTGCATGGCGGCAGCTCCGGTCGAATCTTGTAGAAAGCCGGTTGATACGCCGTGTGTCCCTGCAGCACGGCGATCCCCGGCGAATGGTCGCCCGCTTCGTGTCCGGTCGGCCAGTAGACCGAACTGCGCTGCATGAACCCGTACCGCACCCCGTTGCGCTCGACAATGACCGGCGCATACGCAGTCTTGCGGTCGGCACCGGCGCCGACATTCGGAATTCCTAGCGACTTCAGGGTCGCGCACGACGACGTAATTGCCTCGGCGCCGTAATTCACGTTATTCGCGTTGCCGATGGCGTCCAGGCCGAGCAGTTTGAGCGCCTCGCCGGTCTTCGGGGCCGCAAAGAAACCTTCATCCCGCAATTCGTGGGTGTTCACACGGTCGTACAGGCAGCATTCGAGATTGGCGAAGCGACAGTTTGCCGTCGCCATGTACTCACGCACCTGCCGAAATGGAACGGCGGGATCTGCGACGTTCATCAGGTTGATATCGCCCAACAGGGCAAGCGAGTGCTTCACGGGACTTCCTCCGAATACAAGCGCGCTGCGCGGAGCCGGAATCATGCAGCAGATCCACCCCCTGCGCCAGCCCGGTGACCGCAGCCCCGTCTTGACGCGACCATCGTCTCGTACAGCGCGCCTAGACCGGCGCCGCACCGCCGCAACGCGCCACAACCGAACACCCCGATTAGAATTCGGTCTGAACTCTGCCAGGAATGCCCATGCCCAAGCTGCGCATCGACCCCGACCTGCTTCTCCACTACGTCGTGGACGACTACACGGATCCTTGGCGCAAGTCGCAGACGATCGTTCTCCTGCACGGGCTCGGGGAAAGCAGCGCCGTCTGGTACGGCTGGGTACCGCCACTCGCACGGGACTATCGCGTGGTACGCCCGGATTTGCGCGGCTTCGGTGCGTCGACGCCGATGCCGAAAGGCTTCCCGTGGAGCGTCGATCTGCTCGTTGCCGATACGCTCGCGCTGCTCGATGCGCTCGAACTCGAACGCGTGCACCTCGTCGGCGCCAAGCTTGCCGGCACCGTGGCACGCGCCTTCGCTGCCCGGCAACCGGAGCGCATGCAAACGCTCACAGTCGTCGGCTCGCCGCCGCCCTACTGGGCAGGCCGTGCGGAACGTCTGCCCGGTATCATCGCGGACCTGCGCACACTCGGCGTCGAAGGCTGGGCGCGCAAGAGCATGGGCAGCCGTCTCGGCTCGACGTTTCCGGCCGCAGGCGTGGAATGGTGGATCCGCCACATGGCACGCACCGACATGGAAAGCCAGATCGGATTCATGACCCACATCGAGTGCGCGGACATCCGCGCCGACCTGCCGCAGATCCGCTGCCCAACGCTCGTGCTGACGTCCACCGGCAGCGGCGTGGCATCCGTCGATGAAACTCGCGCGTGGCAGCAACAAATTCCGGTGTCGGAACTGAATGTGCTCGACAGCAATTCCTACCACATCGCAGCGAGCGATGCGCAAGCCTGCGCCCGTGCGACGATCGAGTTCATCCGCCGGCGTGCTTGACGCGCTGCAGCTTTCCGCGCGCGAGATATCGGGGCATACTGCTGTGGGCGTCCGATAGGCGCCGCAATGCACACACCATCGAAGGGGATTCAATGGAACTTGCCGCTCGCCGACACATGGCGCCCGACGTCGCCGGCGCCATCGAGCTGTGCTACACGAATGGCTGGACCGACGGATTGCCCGTCGTACCGCCGACCGCCGATCGCGTCGAGGCGATGCTGAAAGCCGGCGGCCTGGCGCCCGACCACACGCTCGCCTACATCGAAGACCGGCAAGTCTCGGTGACTGTCGAGAAGGCCGCCATCAATGCGGTCATGGCGGGATGCAAACCGGAATACATGCCGGTCATCGCGGCAACGGTCGAAGCCCTGGGCGACAAACTCTACGGTTACCACGGCCCGGCCACCAGCACGTCGGGTTCGGCGGTATTCATGGTGGTCAACGGCCCCATTGCACGCGAACTCGACATGAACTGCGGCCACAATCTGTTCGGCCCCGGCTGGCGCGCCAACGCAACGATCGGGCGTGCCATCCGCCTCATCATGCGCAACGTATTCGGCAGCATCCCGGGCGAACTCGACCAGAGCTGCATGGGCCATGGCGGCAAGTATTCCTTCTGCATCGCCGAGAACGAAGCCGAAAGCCCGTGGCCGCCGTTCCACACCACGCGCGGCTTCAGGGCCGATCAGAATGCCGTGACGATCTTCGCTGCGCTCTCACCGCACCAGTTTTCGAACCGCCTCAGTGCCGATCCGGAAGGCGTACTCGAAACCTGCTGCGCCCACATGAAGATCTCCGCCGGCGCCGGTCGCCAGCAACAGCACATCCTGGTGTTCGGCGGCGAACATTCGGTCATTTTCAAGCGCGCCGGCTGGAGTCGGGAACAGGTGCAGCAGTTCTGCTTCGATCACTCGCAATCCACGGTGGCCGAATTGAAGCGCGCCCACGTCGTACCCGGGGACGTCGCCCCCGAAGACGAGCGCACGCTGTTCCCGCTGGTGCGCACCCCACAGGATTTTCTCGTCATTTCCGCAGGCGGCAAGGCCGGCGTTCAGTCGGCCTTCATCCCCGGCTGGGGCAGCATGAACGGCTCGCAGAGCGTAAGCAGGGAAATCCGCCGGCCCGCATGAACCGGCTTTGAGCATCGACGTCAACCACCAAGGAGTCGATATGGCAATACAGATCCTCGATCCCACGACCGAAGCCTCCGGGCGGCGCATCAATTACGCCGCACGTCCGGAGTCGCTGGCGGGCCTCACCATCGGGCTCGTCGACAACACCAAGCACAACGCCGATCAGATCCTCGTGC